>QMVM01000345.1 GCA_003661105.1 Methanosarcinales archaeon
ATCCCGAGCAACAAAATAAGGTGTACCAAAGGGTACTTGTTCCCCTAATTCTGCCAACTTGAGCATATCGTAAGGGCAGTCTCTTACACACAGACCACAACGGATACACGCACCTGAAAATTGCTCCTCAGCTAATGCACCTGGGGGACGAATAACCCATGCTGGTGTGGACTCAGCTTGACGGGAATAAGTCCCCATCCCAAGTCCCAGCAAACCTGCTCCACACGCAGTTTTTAGGGTATCCCCCATAAACTTACGTCGGCTCAGTGTTGCCTTGTTAGCATTCTGGACAGTATCCCCCCGCCCTTTCTCGTTAGACATATAAATTCTTAATCCTCGCATTATTTAGTCGCTAATGATTTTGTAATAATCAATGCTATTTGACGAACTCTTTATTTATGCAAAAGCCCGCCAAAGCATGACGATGTATTTATGACTCTTAATATTCGTTAGATGACTCTTAATTATTCGTTAGATCAGTCTGATTTAAGCTTTAACAACTTTACAAGCACACTTCTTGTAATCCGTTTCTTTCGAAAGTGGATCAGTGGCATCTAAAGTGGCTTTATTGATTAAACGACCGGCATCAAACCATGGTACAAAAACAAGACCTTCTGGTGGCTTATTACGTCCCTTAGTTTCAATACGTGCGCTAATTTCACCACGCTTAGTCATCAACTTAGCTTTAGAGCCATTGCGTAATTTGCGCTTCTTGGCATCTTTTTTATTCATATAGATAACCGCATCAGGTACTGCACGATAAAGCTCAGGTACACGACGAGTCATAGAACCAGAATGCCAATGCTCAAGGACACGACCTGTACATAACCACAAATCATGCTCTTTATCTGGACTTTCTGCGGGTGGCTCATAAGGGGCAGAAATAATTTTTGCTCGACCGCCGTTTTTCTTCTTATTACCATAGAAGTAGGCAGCCCCTTTTTTACCATCAGGATTATGTTTAGCCACATAAGGATCGTAACCTTCACGGAAACGCCATAATGTTTCTTTACCATCCACAACAGGCCAACGTAAACCACGCGCTTTATGATACATATCAAAGGGTGCTAAATCATGTGCATGTCCACGACCGAATGAAGCATATTCTTCAAATAGACCTTTTTGGACATAGTAACCAAAATGCTCCATTTCATGATTATTATACTTATTACCATCGCTATCAGTGACTTGCTGACTTGGGAATTTATTTACTTCACCATTTTCGTATAAGACTTCGTACATGGTCTTATCTTTATATTCTGGCATTTTAGCGAGTAAATCTTCTGGCCAAACATCAGTCATCTTGAAGCGTTTAGTGAATTCCATAATCTGCCATAAGTCAGACTTTGATTCACCCGGTGCAGAAACCTGCTCACGCCAAAACTGAGTACGACGTTCAGCATTACCATACGCACCTTCTTTTTCTACCCACATCGCTGTTGGTAAAATAAGATCACCTGCCATTGCTGTAACAGTAGGATAAGGATCAGAAACGGTAATAAAGTTAGCTGGATTACGATAACCTGGCCATGTTTCTTCATTGAAGTTAGCCGCTGCTTGAGCATTATTGGTACATTGAACCCAATACGCATTTAACTTGCCATCTTTAAGCATACGATTTTGTAATACGGCATGATAACCTGGCTTAGGTGCAATAGTACCCTTAGGCAGTTTCCATATTTTTTCAGCAACATCACGATGTGCTTCTTTCATAACAACCAGATCAGCAGGCAAACGATGTGAGAACGTACCCACTTCACGAGCTGTACCACATGCAGAAGGTTGACCTGTTAGAGAAAATGGACTATTACCAGGCTCAGAAATCTTACCAGTTAATAAGTGAATGTTATAACATAAACCATTCGCCCAAACACCACGAGTATGTTGGTTAAAGCCCATTGTCCATAATGATGTGATCTTCTTATTAGGATCAGCATATAACTTAGCCAATTTAAGCAATTTTTTCTCAGGTACACCAGACATTTTACTGGCTTTTTCCAAAGTATAAGGCTTAACTGATTTGGCATATTCTTCAAAGCTAATGCTTGGATGCTTACCTTTGGTCTTGTTAGCATTTTTAGCTGCTTTTTCAAGCGGATGTTCAGGACGTAAACCATAACCAATATCAGTGGTCGCCTGATGAAATGCAACATGATCTTTAACGAAATCTTTATCCATTGCATCATTTTCAATAATGTAATTAGCAATGTAATTAAGAATGGCTAAATCCGTTTGTGGCTTGAAAACCATACCATTATCAGCTAGTTCAAATGAACGATGCTTAAAGGTAGATAAGACGTGAACTTCAGAATCTTTTTTGGTTAAACGAGTATCTGTGATACGTGACCATAAAATAGGGTGCATTTCTGCCATGTTTGAACCCCATAGAACAAATGCATCGGCATGTTCTAGATCGTCATAACAGCCCATTGGCTCATCAATACCAAAACCACGCATAAAGGCACCAACAGCAGAAGCCATACAGTGACGTGCATTGGGA
>QMVM01000078.1 GCA_003661105.1 Methanosarcinales archaeon
ATAGTGGGCATCCCTCTCGTCATGCGGAGTTCGTTGATCTTTTCCGCAACAGGATGCGTCTCAGGAGAGACCACGATATAATCGAAGGAATCTCTAAGCGCGGTGCCATACGGATCCTGCAGGGCTGTGATCTCTGGCGATATCCCAAACCGGTCGGTCACGTAGCGGTTCAGTTCGCGCTCCCTATCTCTGTAATCCGCGACCGGCTGGACGCGCCTTCTTGCAAGAGCGTCCGATGTCAATCCGATGACGACCTCGCCGCCCATGCCGAGTTCGTACGCACGGCTGATGAGTGCTTCGTGACCGTCATGGAGCGGATCGAATGTTCCTCCAACTGCTACTCGTGGCATGGCTACCTTTTTGCAGAAGCTGATAGATTTAAGTTTCGCTTCCGGCATTTCGGTTGGCTGACGCTGAAGCGATGATCGGGGAAATAGAAGGTAGACAAAATAAGCGGTCTTGACTGAAATCTGAAATAAAAAAAGAAAGAAACGAGTGAGGGGATGCGAAAATCGCCCTCACTTCGTATCTACATCTACAGGGCACCCGTGTTCGTATGCGTACCTAATCTGGTTGTATCCATCTTGGGTTATCCTGCTCGAATCGAGATCGATACCTGCATTTACAGTCCATTGGTCATCAATCTGTCCATCTCCGTCTACATCGTACCTCTTCAAGATACTTTGATCAAGATCCTCGCACCCAGCTATAGCTTCGGGGGTTTTGAGATCGCTTTCTTTCGGTGTGAACAGCTCACTTGCATCAGCCGTCTTTGCTTCTTCAACTACCTGCGTTGCCGTTGCTACCGGCGTTGCCACAGGCGTTGGCGCTACCGTTGGCGCTACCGTTGCTGCTGGTGTAGGCTCAACTTCGGCAGGCTTTTTATCGCCGCCGAGGCAGCCAGCGAATGCAACGACTAATACCAACATGGCGATTGCAACAATCCTAAGCATGGTTTTGCTCATAGCTTATATCCTCCTTAATGTTACTGTAGTATATCTTCTCCTCGTATTTATAATCTTTTCTCGAATTGGATTCCTGAATAATTGTAAACATCGTTCCTGCGAGCATTCCCGAGTTTTGCAATTCGGAAGGAGTTCATCTCCGAGAGCTTCTTGAAGTACATCTTAACCTCCTGACGACGGTGCCGCTTGCATAATTCGCCAGATGTATTAATAGTAGTTTGGTGGCAGTCATAAATCTTTCGCATACGTCGCCCGGCTAAACACATCATACGTCATTCATCCGCCCGGCGCTCTTGCCGCCACCGCCAGCCGCCCGCAGCCGGTCCAGCAAAAACTCCCGGTCGAGGGACGCCATGAAATATCCTGCCCTCGGACCCGATTTCTTCCCGAGTAAGGATGTGTAGATTGCCTGGAACATCTTGTTTGCTGATATGCCTGATTCTTCGGAGACCGCGTACACGAGATCATGCAGGTCTTTGGCTGCCACGCCTCCTTGAATACGGGATGCAAGCGCCCCAAGCCCTGCTCTCTGCTCATCAGAGAGATTCTTCACAGCATCAGGCAGCGTCTCCTGCACCTCGAATAGGGCAGAGTCGGGAGCATACGACACAAGCCAGTTCTTGACGTTTAAGACCCGCTGCCTCACAGACCCCTCATCGTACTCACTGTATCCGCTCCGGTCGAGTACTTCATGAATGCCACTTAAGTCAGATGCGATCTGCACAGCGGTTACGAGGTGTGTAAACGGGATATCCGATTTGAGATACTCTTTCGTCATGGACAGTTCCCATGTCCTCCCGGTCGCACGGTCAAACTCGTCGATCAGATCGATGATACGGGATGGATCGAAGTCTATGTGCTTTTCCGGCTTTGTCCGGATGATTAAGTACCTGAGTGCCTCGGGTGGCATGACCTGCAACATATCCGCGATCGTTACAGTAACCCCGGTCGAGGACGACATCGCGCCTTTTCCCTTCAGGTGGATCCACTCATAGACGATCGGATACGGCGGCTCATAATCGTATATCTCCTTCGAAATCCTTGTCCCTGTGTCGTACGAGCCGCCCCGTGTCGCATGATCCTTGCCAAACGGCTCGATCGTGACGCCGAGAACGCGCCACCTGGAAGCCCAGTCAACCCTCCATGTCAGCTTTCCGTTCCCTTTCACAGGCACCGTGCCAGATTGTCCGCATTCGCAGGAGTAATCAACTGTTCCTGCATTTTCATCAGACCCGGTAACGGCTGTGGTCGTAATTCTTCCGCATTCCTCGCATATAACATTGAAAGGATTCCACCCGGCAGGGATCTCCCTGTGTGACACCTCTTCGAGGATCGTAGCGATCCGGTCCCGGTTGGCAAGCGCGGTCATGGTGACGGGTACGAAATCCCCGCGCCCATAGAGTTCGTGCGCGCGGTATATCGTGGGACTGATGTCCAGCCGCTCAAGCGATTCGAGAAACGGCGTCAGGTAATGCTCGGCATAGTTCGCGCAATCCCCGCATGGGCAGGGCACGGCAGAAAGCGGTTTTCCGACATGCTCGCTATAATTATCAGAGAGAAACGGATAGACCTTACGAAGCGGATCTAAGGTATCTGCGATATAGATTAACTCTGCATCGATCCCTGCATCACAGAGCGCGCGGTACGCCGCATCCGCTGTCACCACCTCGCGCATGTTTCCGATGTGAATCTCCCCTGAAGGGGTGATCCCTGTCGCGATGACGTGCTTCTTTGCAGCTACGTTATCTGCGATGACATCTGCCCAGTGTCTTGACTCGTCCATCTCACTTTATAGGCGAAATAGTGGTCAGTTTCAGATGCTGCACGCCCTTGAGCGCCATAAGATCCTCTGCCACCTTTTTGAGATTAGCCGCATCACCGTGCAGCGTGATTACCTCGAGACACGTCTTCGCATCCGCATGGAAATGCATCGAGGACTGGATCACGTCCAGATGCTGATGCTGGATGTCAGCAAGCGCATCGATAAGTCCATGCTGCTCGTGGTTGTAAGTCAATGATATGACGCCAAGCCGGTCCCCTTCGACCTCGCTTGCCCATTCATAGTACCTGATATAACTCCGGATTGCATCCCGGATGCCCTCTGATCTCGACGAGTATCCTCGTTTTGAAAGTATTCCATCAAACCTTGTCAGCAGGTTATCCGGGAGCGATACTCCGATTCTCATCAATTCCTGTTCTGATTCCATTCGATCATCCCTTGTAGTGTGCAGTACTGTGTTAAACAATACATATCCCCCTATACATTAATAATACTATGTATTCGACCACAAAGAATCTCATTATTATGAAGATAATGAAAACCTTTTTATAGGACGGGAACTAACCTACCTGATGGGAAGAAGTGAGAAATATGCCATGATTGCAAGATGCAGTTGCGGATGACGCACGCACAAGGATAGTACCGGCATCTGCCGTTGCCACAATCGGTCAGATCATAGAACCTCCGGATGCAGCCCCTGTCTCCGCTGTCAAATCCACTGGAATCTTCATCCTTGATCGCAATCTTGGCGGGGGTCTTCCGTCCGGATCGGTGGTAGGTCTCTCAGGAGATCCGAAATCGGTGTCAGAGATATTTTTGCACCAGTCTACGCAGACACGCGAAGACCTGATTACATAGTATCCGGATCGATATCTCAACAGATATCGCATGAGTCCGGCATATCACCAATCATCGGGATAGCTGTGGCAGTACCGGCACTGATGCTCTGTGCCACTGTTAAAGTTCTGCTTCGAATTATCGTAAGCAGTCTTATCGTGGCATTTCGTGCAGTTTGTGATCGAAAGCACATTCACGCCATTTACCGAATAGTTCGCGGGATCCGGTGTGATGTTGTGCCGATCGCTCTCGTTTAGTGGATCTGACTGATACGCGTGGCAGCATTCGCACCACTTCCATGTAAACTCCTCGATCGGATGGTGTACCCCCTCGTTTACATGACACTTCGTGCAGTTCACAGACCCATGCACGCTCGCGTTAAACATCGTCTCGTTCACATAAGCGTCAGAGTCGTTCAGTCCGAAGTGGCAGTTTCCACACTCGTCTGCCCATTCAAATGTAGGGATTTTGAGAGGGCGATCGTGTATCCTGCCCCGGTCATGACATTCGGGAACGATGCAGGCTGATGTCTTTGTCGCATGTGGGATGTTTGCGGTGTAATTTGGGTATCCTGCGTGTACGAATATCCCGATGAACTCGTTTGTCGGGTTTCTGTGGCACCATGCGCAGTCAGAGAGGTTGCTATTTATCCTGATGTCGGCGCGGTTCCATGGATAATGCGATGCCTGCGACATATTGACGCGGTACGATGCGTTCCCGCCTGCATCGAAGCCCGGAACCTTCATCGTGCTTAAGTTGTGGCATCCGAATCCGCAAGAGGATGAGTTCGTGGGTGCGATGGTTTGATTCGTGTTTGCTGTGATATTGACACCGCCTTTGAAGTGGTTGTAGACTGCTGTTGCGGTGCTCACGTTCTGGTACGCACAAGTACCGTTGTGGCACTCGTAGCAGAGATATGCGTTGTTGTTGAAGGTGTCTCTGTGTCCGTCTTCGGGATATGCCCCGCCCGGTACATGGCAGCCCCAGCACTTGGAGTTGTTCGCATCACCGACCTCTGATCCGGCAGTACCGGCCATGTTCTTATTGACGTGTTCATGCACACCCAGATTCATCGCGGTCACATTGATCTCGTATACTGTGCCGGTCTTGTTAGCGCCATAGAGCGCGTGGCAGTCTGTGCAGTTCCCGCTCGTCTGCACCCGCGTCAGGGTCTCATTGTGAAGCCGCCCCTCGCCATGGCATGCGTTGCAGTTCTGGCCTCCTGCGTGCTGGATGTTCTTGTCGTTTTTGACTTTCATAAACGGGGTCGATTCATTGACGTGGCAGTATGAGCAGTACGCGGTGTTGTTACCCTCCGTGCACATACCCGCGATATCGGTCCGGTTATTCCCATAGTGCGATACGATCGAGAATGCGGTGCGGTAGGTATCGTTTTCAATGAATGGATGTGTCATCTCTGACTGGTTGTGGCAGCCCATGCACGAGTCAGAGTCTGTCGGGCGGTTCCAGTATGCAGAGATGTTGGTCCCGTTCTTGAAGTGGTTGTAGACATTCGGAGCAGCGCTCACATTGATGAACGGTGGTTCAACCATGTTGTGGCAGTCGTAGCAGAGGTACGGCGGATCCTTCCGCGTGGAGTGCATTTCTACATTCAAACCGTCTTCGAAGTGGCAGACCCAGCATGACCGGTTCAAGCCGTGCGTATCTGATATATTGTTCGTGTCCCAGTGCATCGCCGCCCCAAAGACGCTTTCGTTGATCCGCTTGTTCTTTGCAAACCCGTGATCGCCGTGGCATTCCAAGCAATCGGGTCCGCCCAGCCCGCCCAGCAGGTTCTCTGCATGGAAGTCCACAGGGGCATGGTCATTGCTTGTGTGGCAGACAAAGCAGCCGTCGTCCGGGTTTAACTCGTCTGTGAAGTTGCCGTGCTCGTTCTGCGGAGCATCTCCCCAGATCAGTCCGGCTGTTGTGTTGTTGTGGCAGACTCCGCAGTTCCCGGTCGGACGAATCAAGTCCGTCAGTGTGCCGTAATGTGAAACGTTCGATGCAAGTGTGTTCTTGAGTTGCTGTCCATAAGTGTCCGCGTGGCTCTGGTTGATGCTGTTGTTGTGGCAGTCTACACAACGCCCATGGCTCATATTGGTCTTGAGGGTCGTCGAGTTCGGATAATGCGCATATATCCGCGGAGGCAGCCGGTTCGGCGGATAACTCGAACTGGTCCAGGTCTCGCCGTAACTCGTTGATGCAGTCCATTCATCGCTTCGTGCGTGGCAGTCCTCGCATGACCACGGCTTCTGTTGCGGCATGTAAATCCCATTCCGGTCTCCCATCCCGTCTGGCTGTGTGCCGTCGCTGTTGTGGCAGCCCCAGCAGGGCTTTGATCTTGGATCGCATTCAGGACTATTAGTGATGGTGTGGTTGGCAACGTTTCCGTGAATGCCGGTAGCGATTGCGTCTGCATCGATAAGCGACTGGACTCCGTACTTACTGTCGATGTCATGGCAGACTACACAGTCGAACCCGCCGCCTGCATAGAGTGATTTGTTATGGAAATGCGGGATGTTAGCCTCTGTTATGTTGTAGAGGTAGTTAGGGAGTACATGGCAGTAGGTGTAGCACTCCGAGAGGTTTGATGTGTCTGCTCCGTACATATTATCGGTCACGTTCGGAGCATTGCCCCAGATCGCGCCGACTGTTCCGTTGCAGTGGCAGTAGAGGCAGTTAGAGGTGTCGAAGAGCGGATTTGCGATTCCAAGTGCCTGTCCTTGCGACTTGTTAAGCCCGTAGTGTGAGACATTGCCCATCGTGGTGGTGCCTGTGTACGCAACAAAATCTTTAGATGGAGTGTACTTCCATACCTCGAGCTTGCCTATGTAGCTGTCCGGAAGACGGCTTGCTGCATGGCAGTCCCCACATGACCCGTTCTTTCCGACATCGGTCTGGATGAATATCGACTCCTTGCCCTTCGTGGTAGGACCGTGGTTATCGATCGCCTTGACAACCCCTTTCGTGTGCGGCGGCTGACCATCCTCTGGTCCGTGACACTTCGGGCACTTGTACGGGTTCAGCGCCCGATCCGGATGGAATCCAGGAGCCGGCGGCGTGCCGTTTGTGGAGTGACATGCCCAGCAGATTGAATTATTCCGGTCGAGATTCGTATCTGCATACCCGCGAGCGGTGAGCCATTCTGCGAAGTTCTTATCGGTTCCGGGGAGGTTTGCATTTACATCCTTTTCCGCCCACCAGCTCAGGTTCTGGTGCATCGCAAGCTTCACTGCGGATAAGTTCACTATCGGGCGGATCGCATCAGAGCGGCTGCTGTCATGGCACTCGAGGCAGCCCGCGCCGCCAGCGGGTTTGTAGTCGACAAATTCGCGGTAGTTGAAATAACCATTCTGGGGGTTATGACACCCGCGGCAGTCCGGATTAAATGGCTTATCAAGACCGCCAGCCTGATTCATCATTGAATTGTTCCAGTTCGCATGATCCAGTATCGTTTGATTTTCCCAATCGCCAAATTCGTATTCAGCTCCTGGTGGTGTGAGATTGGTGATGTAAGTATAGTTGAATGACGGTCTCGTCATTGCCGGATTATTGCCGCCGTGTGGATTGTGGCAGGAATAGCAGTTATACGCAGGATGATGAAATCCGGTCTCTGCTTGAGGGGAGTGGATATTTTGTAATGCTGGAATTCCATCATTAAAACCAGGGGTGCCAATTGAAAAGTACTCGTCCTGAAAGTTTGTCTGATTCACGTAATTCTTGAGATGATCATCATCCTCGCCCGACATCTTCGCGACGATCTTCTCCTCGAGATGGCAGACGAAGCAGAGAGCGTAATATTTTGAGTTGTAATCACCCGTTGTGTTTGCCCTATATTCCTTCAGCAGATCAGAATCGTAATTTGTCCCGTGGTTGTCATGACATGCCTTGCACGCAAGCTTCCCGTCCCCGAGCGGATGATGTGTCGTCTGGTCGAACTCGCGCTCCTGGTCGAGTCCCTGCGCTGCGTCCGCGCTGTGGCAGTCCAGACCACCGGTTCTGCCGCTGTAGCACAACTGAGGGCTTTGCTGGTACAGTAGATCCTTCCCGCTTCCATTCCCGTGCGGCACTTTGAGGGAGTCTGCCTCATCATGGCAGTCGATGCACCGCCCGGGCGTGTACGGGTCGGTCATATTCGTTACATTGACTTCGTAATTAGTCCAGTGCTCAGTGTTTACAAACGTGAGTTTATCATCATGGCAGTAGTAGCACCTGCTGTTTGAGGTGTAGCCTGAGTCTACGAGAATAGTAACTCCGGGTTCTGTTATCACGGTCGTGACGTTCTGATACGCCCGGTCATATATCTTCTGAAGCACATCCCACCCGTTGATCGCTGTGCAATTCATCGGCTGGTAGGTAGTCTTCCCGCTCACATTCTGTTTGTACTCGATAATCGGAAGCCAGTTATCACCTGATGTCGGCGGTCCCCGGTAATCGAATGGATTGCCACTTAGTCTGCCAGATTGTAGACCCGGATTGGCATCTGCTTTTGCCGATATTTCGCCTTTCCAGCAAAGTGACCCATCGGCATCGCTAAAATCTCCGTATCGCACCGTGAGATTGGACCACATCGCTTCCTGATGGTAGTTGTCCCAGCAAAGCACATCAATCCGCCACATCAGTGTCAGATTTGATTTATTATCTCCGTAGCCGACCTTTGTCTTGTTAAATACTGTGTCGAGTGTTGCGAGTCTGGTGTCGTCTGTGAGATAGTACGTGTAATCCGCAGTAACCGTGCTGTTCGGCGCAATTACACAATCATTTGAGTCACTGAGCCGGATATCGAACTCTGCCCCGTTGCGTGTGAGATCATTTCCGATAATCGTTGTGTTCGTTGAGTGCTCTTCAAGCAGGATGCCGGTGATCGCGTAGTCTGTGATCTTGTTTTTTGTTACGCTGTGATTCCTTGACGTTGTCAGGAAGATACCTCTCAGCGTTGCATCGATGATGTTATTTGCGAGATTGCCCCAGTGCGACTCTATCATGCCGATGCCGTCTTCGCCTTTGATTGTGGTGTTTGCGATCTCGACGTGGTTTGATTTGGAGCAGTCCACGCCCCTCTTGTTCGCAGTGATGTTACTCTCTGTGATGGTGACGTTGTCGGATGTTGATA
>QMVM01000079.1 GCA_003661105.1 Methanosarcinales archaeon
ACCATGCCAGCCAGCCTGATCTCATCAACGCCTCCGAATATCTGCTGGTAATCCTGATACTCCTTCTGAAGAGCGATCATGCCTGTTTCAGTGATCATAATCTCCTGGCCATTCGGAAGCATCCTTCTTGCGATCATATTCTCCTGTTCCAGAAGTTGCAGCTTGCGAGATGCGGTCTGCGGGCTGGTCTCGAGATGCTGCGCAAATTCGGAAGATGATATGGCGATGTTTGATTCAAGAGCGCCAAGCAGCGCCAGATGTTTGAGTGGTTCGATGGGCATGGTATCTTTGTCATCCAATTTTGAGATGGTTACCATATATTGGATGTGGGACTTTAAAGGTTGTGGTTGCCGTTGCTGTGTTGGGGGTAGATCGGTTGCGAAGAAGTTGCAAAGCAAAGTGTTATCTCGATACCAGCCCTTGTAACCGATCGGGTGACCTGGAAATGTCCACGGCAACGAATCGCAACAAAGCTTCCTGGGGGGACTCTGGAAGTGATTGAATACTGGTCAGAAATGGAGGGGACTGATAGACGAGGGGCTGCATGAGTGGGAGATACATAAAGCACTCAGTATGTATAAAGACCACCGGGTAACATTATGGCGGGCAGGCGAGATTGTTTTGGTTTCTTTGTCAGAACTGTTAGCAGAGTTGCCGAAACAGAAAAGAATCATTCAGTACGATATGGCGGAGTTAAATGAGGATATAAAATTTTCTTGCGGGTGCTAAAATGGTGTGGATTGCTGCAAAGATGCTTACATCGCAATAAACGATGCAATCGAATCGATACGACAATTGATTAAAGCCGGGTTGTGGGGGTGCGCCAAGGATTAATATTTTGAAAAGGTTATTGTGTGTATACAACGAGGTGTTCTTGATTGACAAAAAAATATGTGAATGGTATCTTATATAGTTGCGATGAATGTTTAATAGATATTCGACATAGACTAAAATCGAAAGTAGAATTTCCTATAAATAATTTCAATAACGAACCTTCTGATGAAAGTTTGGATAGGAAATTAATTTTAGAAATGATAATTAGTAAATTGTTCTATAACATTGACGGTTGGCTGGAAAGACCAAAATATGCGAAGACAAAAATTATGACGGATCTGATCAATCATGGTCAGTTCGCAGAGGGTGAGATAGAAAGTGTTTTTAAAGGATATGAATATGAAACCACTGATTTTTCGGACGAATTTATCCAGGAGCATCCTGAAATCGACTCCATTGAGATATGGAAGCGTTTGGCTATGACAGGTATGACGGAAGAAGATCCGAATGTTCCGACCGAGAAAAAGTATAGATTCTCCACCTATGGATGTGATCTTCTGGTTGCGGTGGGTTACTGCAAAGCGGATGTTGAAACATTAGTCTGTCCGGATTGTGGTTTGGAGGTTCAAAACACTCCGGAAAATTGCACATTGGGATATGAACGTGATTTGGTATGTTACAAATGTGTCAATGAAAGAGCAGATGAATTTGATACGAAGGGATTGGTCAGAAAAGGTAATCCTCCACACCATGGACATTGGGCAACACAGGAACCAGAACTTGTTTACACCGGAACTGATTATTTTAGTATTTTACACCCCTCCTGCAAAAAAAGCCCACGAAAAGACGGTAAAGGGGTTATGTTGGTTTCTGGAGTTTGGATCGATGATTGTGGGCGAGTCACATTAAGCTTGGAATGTACCTTCTGTGGTGCGAGAAACGCATTGAAACCATTTACGAAAGATGGGGAAATTTCTCTTTTAAATGAAAGCGGTGCAGTATGGAAAAGAATAGAATCACGTGTATATGAGCTTATTGAAGGTGGTGAAAACGAAAGAGTTGAATTCAAATCTTCCATGAAGTGGGATTACAAAAAGAGTACCAAAAACAAAAAGTTGGGACATGAAGTTACAAGAACAATTTCAGCTTTTTTGAATTCATCTGGTGGCATTCTCTTGATCGGTGTGGGTGACGAGGGAAATATCATGGGAATTGAAAAAGATTTCGAAACGTTAAAAGAGGGTAAACAAAATACAGATGGTTTTGAACTACACATAAATAATCTTGTGAACGGCGATCTTGGCAAAGAATATCGAAAATTCGTTCACGTTTCGTTTGAAATGATTGATGGAAAATATATTTGTTTTATAGAGATTGATAAATCTCCTGAACCCGTGCTTTTGAAATATAACGGAAAAACGGTATTTGTTGTTAGGTCTGGAAATAGCTCACAAACCTACGATGAAAAAGAACAGAATAAATATATTAAAATGCATTGGGAATGAAAATTATATGAATACCAATAATTTTAAATCATGTTCAATCGCTTATGGGAAGTTACATAATATGAACACGATACCAAAGATCGCTCCAATCCTGAACACAACCCCGGAAGAACTGGAGAGAGAAAGCCTCAAAACATATCTACACATCAGACTGAAACGCTGCGAGTCCGAACTATTCAATCTCGCAAGGAAATACGGGGTTTCATCGATCGAAGACTTTGAAGAGGAATACAAAAGAGGAAATATAGTGGAAGAAGGAACATGGGAAGACTTCTTCAGGCTGGATCACCTTGAAGCGGAAAGAGAATCGATAAGAGCGGCAGTAGGGGTGATCCAGTGAATACAGCGTTTGCGACAGTCCGATCAGAGAGTTTCTCAAGTTTTGTACAGCACCCCATCGATGAATAAAATGAGATGAACCTAATCGCCAACCACCCCTGCACCAAATGCGACAACCCCGCAGTCATATTCCAGCCATACTCAGGCATGTACCTCTGCAAAGAGCACCTGATCGATGACATCACGCGCAAGGTCAAGCGAGACCTCCGCAAGTACAACCTCCAGCCGGGCACGATCGCTGTCGCATTAAGCGGCGGCAAGGACAGCTCCGTGCTCCTACACCTCCTGCACAAGATCTTCGCGCCAAGCCGTAAAATCAAGATCATCGCAATAACAATCGACGAAGGCATCAGCGGCTACCGCGAAAAGACGATAGAAAACGCGAAGAACCTCGCATCCGACCTCGAAATTCCACACACTATCGTCTCGTTTAAGGACGCATTCGGAAGAACACTCAACGATCTCATGAAAGAGAGCGGCCGCCCGCCATGCTCGGTATGCGGCGCGCTCCGGAAGAACCTGCTTAATAAAACCGCGAAACAACTTGGAGCCGGCTATCTCGCGATCGGACACAACCTCGATGACGAGGCGCAGACGATTCTCATCAATCACCTGCGCGGCGATATCGGGCGGCTTGTGAGGTTGTCGCATGTGGGTGGGAGGGTGCAGCCAGGTCTCGTGCCGCGCATCAAGCCCTTGCGGCACGTTCCGGAGGGCGAGGTTGTGGCGTATGCGGGCGCAGCCGGGCTTTCTGTCTGCCCGAAGGCGTGCCCGTACATGGACGAGGCGTACCGGCTCGGGGTGCGGATATTCTTACGCGAGTTTGAGGATCAGCACCCTGGCACTCGGCACGGAATCGTGCGCGGGTTTGACCGGATGATCGGCGCGCTTGGTGATGCGTATCCGCCGGCATCGCTTGTGCCGTGCCGGGTCTGCCGCGAGCCGTGTACGGACGGGCTCTGTCAGGCGTGCAAGATGCTTGGTAGGGATAGCTAATATCACCGATTGAGTATCAGAAAAGGTTTTTATAACTGTGAACGGATCGTTACTATGGTGAAACCATGAAGATAGGGATCATAATCTATTCGGATGATTCGGAGACCGTCTGGAACGCTTTTCGGTTCGGAAGTTTCGCACTGGCAGAGGGTGACTCTGTAAAGGTATTCCTGCTTGGCAAAGGTGTGGAGTGCGAGTCCCTGGACACAAGCAAGTTTGTGGTGACCGAACAGATGAGAACGTTTCTGGATGCGGGTGGTGAGATATTTGCCTGCGGTAGCTGCCTTAAAATCCGCCAATCGGAGGGCTCGGATGTGTGCCCGTTATCAACGATGCGAGACCTGTATGATATCGTTACAGAGAGTGATAAAACCGTTACATTCTGAAGTAAAAGTGCAGGCTCTCTGGTAATTCGCGAGTGCATGCACTTTTTCACTTCCGGAGGACATGGTAAAGAAGATTAAACCACGGAGAGCAGGGAAGATCATCGAAAGTTGTTATTTTTGTCTTTCACTCCCTCTGTTCCCTCTGTGGTTTTCCAAAAACCATTTCGAAAATATCAAAAAGTCTCAGGGGTGGTTTTAGTCACTGCAACGCGAGAAACGCAAGCGCCGACGACAGAGTCATTACCAAAGACCCAAACGACATACCCACCAGCATCTCTTGCGCCGCGCAGATTGCCCGGCAGGGGTGACAAACATCGATAACTTTTAAATAAGATAACTCCAATGAAAAGGTCATAAAGGTCGATAACCTTTGATTATGATATGATAAAGGAGGCTAAATATGGCAGAACATATAGCAGAGTATTACAGTGGTTTGTCTATTGACAATACCCTGACCTTCCAAGTTGCGCTTGTTATGGGCTTTCTGGCAGTCATCGCCGCTGCGGCCGGTATCCTGTTTCAGATGTCGAAATGGGGTTACGGATCGGCAGGCTATGGCAAAGCCGGTCAGAAGGGCAGTATTGTAGCGTTCCTGAAGCTGTTTTTGTCTCAGACATTCGACAAGAAACATGAGCAGAGTGTGCTAACGACGCTTGTTATGGACATCCTGCTCCAGCGGCGCATCCTGAAGCGTAGTGTCACCAGATGGGTCATGCATATAACGATCTTCTGGGGATGGATTATGCTGTTCCTCTTCTCGATGGGTATCTTCGTGGTGGAACTCTTAAGCAAGGCGGGCATATATCATGCCGAGGTACATCCACTCGTCGAGAACTTTCCGTTGATCGTGACGTTGAACACGGTATTCGGATATGTATTGTTAATTGGTGTGCTGATTGCAATCGCAAGACGGCTCTTCATAAAAGAGGTTCGAGATGGTAACACGTTCTATGACACCTTCCTGATCTGGGGACTGTTCGTAATCGTGATAACTGGCTTCATCTCCGAGGGAATCAGGTACAACGGCACCGAATATGCCACCACGCTCACCAATTTCTGGAGTCTTGGAATCAGCAATGCAGCATCACCCCCGGCAGCGCTCTTCCATGTGGTGATCTCGCTTCTATTCTGTGTTGCGATGATACCATTTACGAAGTACATCCACATCATCGCGACACCGTTGTCTATCCTATCTCACGGTGGTGGTGAATAATGGCACGAAAAGAACCATCACTGACAACCGAGCGGTTCACGACGTCGCAGCTACTTGAGATCGACGCGTGTACCCGGTGCGGCGAGTGTCTGAACTGGTGTCCTGTGTATGAAGAGATTCAGGAGGAGACATTCACTCCGGAAGGCAGAGAGGGCATGAACGATGTCCAGAAGATGGACTTTGCACCGAAGAACAAGCTCACCGGCATGAGAGAGATGATCAACAAGGGCTACGGCTTGCGCGCAAAGCTCTTTGGTCCGAGGCAGATTCCCGAGGACGATGTCCTCAAGCTGAAGGACGAGATCTATCACTGCACAACATGTGGTATCTGTGGTACGGTCTGTGAGGCATCCATCAATACCGTGGAGGTCTGGGAGTCATTCCGCAGGAATGCAGTGATAAACAAGCGCGGACCTTATGGTAAGCAGACCGGTTTTGTGGATCTTTTAGCGTCCCACAACGTCTTCGCTGCTGACCAGGAGGATCGGCTCTGCTGGGTTCCTGAGGATGTCGAGATCAAGGACAAGGCAGAGGTTGCATACTTCACCGGATGTACCGCGGCGTTTCGGATGCAGCGGGTCGGTGTTGCAACGACAAGGGTTCTGCAGGCACTGAACATCCCGTTCACGATGCTCGGACCCGAGGAATGGTGCTGTGTCTCGGTGCTCATAAGGACCGGACAGCTCGAACTGGCGTCGGAGTTTGTGAACCACAACATCGATGCGATGGTCAAGAAGGGTGTGAAGACTGTGATCTATGCATGCGCGGGATGCCACCGGACCAGCAAAATCGACTGGCCCAAGTTCTACGAGGGTGGAGATCTCCCGTTCGAGACCATTGCAATCAGTGAGTACATGGACCGATTGCTGAATGATGGAACTCTCAGTGAAAGCGACTTCGACTGGAAGAACCCGCTGAAGCAGCGAGTAACATTCCACGATTCCTGCCATACAGGAAGGCATTGTGGAGTCTATGATGCGCCAAGAAGGATCTACGATATGGTTCCTGGCGCGGACTTCGTTGAGATGGCAAGAACGCGGGAACTGCAGCGTTGCTGCGGTGCAGGCGGCGGGATCAAGGCCGGTGTCTCTGATCTTGCGCTTAAGATGGCGCAGAAGAGAGTTCAGGATGCCGAACTTGTGAATGCTGACATCATAACATGCACATGCCCGTTCTGCAGGCGGAACATCATGGACGGCATCAATGCGATGGATACGAATATCATCTTCAAGGATCAACAGGAGATTCTTGCGGAAGCGATGGGACTTGATCTCACGCTGCCTGACAATCCGTAAATAGACAAACAGATGTAGATGCAATGGTTGATTTATTCAACCATTTCTATTTTTATTTCCATTGCGACATTGGGAAATAGACTTAAGTGTTATGGGCTAATTTATAACATCGAGGGATCGCTTATGGTAAAATTTCAATTCCTGTTACCGGTTGATGGCTCTGATTATTCCAGAGTAGCAGTCAAACATGCCATACGGATGGCAGAGATGTACAACGCAGAGATTTCACCGATCTATGTGGTGGATACGAGAGCACACAAAGATACGGAGGAGATCGAGAAAGATACCGCGGTCGGACAGGCACTGGTCGATGATGTGCAGGATCAGTGCAAGAGTCACGGGATCGGGATACTCGAAGCAAGGGTGCTTACGGGATCACCATACAACGAGATCATCAAGGAACAGAAGAGGATCGATGCCAGTGTGGTCATTCTTGGCGCTTATGGTGCGGAACGCGCCGAGGGTGAGATGATTGGCAGCACCGCTGAGCGCGTGCTTCGCGGCGCACAGTGCCATGTGCTGCTGGTGCGGGACAAACTCGAGAACGATCGGTTCTACCGGAATGTCATGATCCCGTCCGACGGTTCGATCGATGCCAGATATGCTGCGACATTCGCTGCAAGCGTCGCGCACAGGTATCATGCCGATCTGATGGCGTGTTCCATAATACACACAGGCAGCAAGAAAGATATGCTGGAGGCAGGGGGAGCCACCGATGATGTGGTCGCACTCGGCAAATCAAAAGGCATCGAGACAAAGACCCTGATATGGGAGGGGAAACCCGCAGTCGAGATTTTAAAAGTGGTCGGTGCCAAGAACATCGATCTTGTGGTGATCGGCTACACCGGAAAGGGAAGAGTCTCCCGGTGGATGCTCGGGAGTGTATCTGAGAAGGTTGCACGAACATCACCGTGTTCGGTATTTGTTGTGAAGAGTACTCGCGTTGAGCGAGTGTATACCGTCAAGGAGAATTAAATGGCAAGATTTCAGTATCTTGTACCGGTTGACGGTTCGGTTCAGTCAGACGCTGCAGTGGTACATGCAGCACGGTTTACCGAGATATACGGCGCGGAACTGACAATCGTCAATGTGGTGGACTCAAGCATGTACCAGGACCCGGATGTTATCGAGCGGATGGAAGCGACCGGAGACCTGTACCTAAACCGGGCAAGAGAGACTGCAGAAGAGTATGGCGCGGACGTAAAATCGACAAAGTTGCTGGTCGGGTATCCGTTCGATGAGATCATTAACAAAGCAGCTGAGATCGATGCCAGTGTAATCTTCATGGGCGCGACCGGACTGTCACATTCGGGACACATTGGTGCGGTCGCAAGCCGCGTACTGCGCGGTGCTGAGTGCCATGTCATGCTGGTGCGGGGCGACATACCAGAGACCGGATACAAAAACATCCTCATCCCCACAGATGGCTCAAAGGATGCCGAGTATGCGGCACAATCAGGTCTTAGCATTGCAAAGAGATTCGGCGCAAAGGTCGCTGCGTGCAATATCGTTGATACAAGCCACATCGTTGAGACCCGGGTGGTTACTGCTGCCGGTGTTGGCGCGGGCAGGCATTATGGCGATATCATAAAACTCCCGGAGTCTGCGATAAAAAAGATGCGGCAGCGTATGCTTGACGACTCTGCAAAGATTGCGGAGCGGGTAACAGAGATCGCGGAATCGAAAGGAGTGGATGCGAGGATCGTCATGCGTGACGGAAAACCTGCGCCCGAAATCCTAAAGATTGTGCGCGACGAGGGCATCGACCTGGTGGTGATCGGCTATACCGGAAAGAAGACGATCTCGAAGTTATTGATCGGGAGCATCTCTGAGAAAGTTGTAGCCACTGCACCATGCTCGGTCATCATCGTCCGTGGCAGCAGGATCGAGCGGGTAATTCCTGTGCATGAATAGGGTCCCTGGGATTTTCGTTTTAAAGATGAATGCAGTGGGGGTTACTGGTTAACCATGGAGTCAGACGGTGTATCGAAACTCATCGAACATAAATGGACGATAGCAATCATAGCAGGCGTTTCGATC
>QMVM01000080.1 GCA_003661105.1 Methanosarcinales archaeon
ACGGATAGTGCAAATGCCACATTAAATACCACGCTTAATGTGACCATTGCAGACACCCCGTATATCATAAATGCCACAACAGCCGGGGCACTCCAACCAACCGCTTCGCAATGGCAGTGTGGTGCAATTGCTACAGAGAATCCAGTTGGGACGGATGATTTCATCTTTGTTGGAATTATCAATGCAACTACCACGTCATTTGACACCACCGCTAAAGACTACGAGATGATCGTCCCAACTTATGACAACGGGGCAACATTGACGTACTACTTCTACGTGGAAATGTCGTGATCCGCGTGGAATAGACCGACGTTTGGGAGCCTCCCTGGCTCCCTCTTTCATTTCTTTCGCCGCCAAAACTGCCAATAAAGATTATGATCCCGACTGCACCGATTTCATCCGCAACTTTCAGAAAGCCCGAGGCTGTGGCAGTCCCCGCGCGAGTATGCACCTCTGGCGCTGGTCTTCGCGTCACGCCCCATCCGGTGGCGGGAATCCAGGGAATGCGCCTGAATATCATAAAAATCTCCTCAAATAAATATCATGTTGAACAGATAACCTTTAATCTGTAAAATCCGTGTTGATGGCTGCGCCGCTACTTGCCGTGTACTCGCAGAACAGTGGCTGGTACTATTTTAGCCACAGATTACACCGGTTTCATTGATTCAAAGACAATATATATGGATAGTACCGGAGAAAGGATACAACCGATGTCAGCAATCAAGAACGCCATCCCAATCCTGATACTCCTGACTATCGCATTCTCATCAGGCGGCGGATGCGCACAGTCCGATGATGCGCGGGGTGGATACATCCTCATAATCGACCTCGATGCAAGTTCATCCACCGATTACTGGCTCGGGTACTACGGCAGCGTCATACCGGCGTCGGAAAACCCGTACTATCTCGATAACAGAACCCGGATACAGGAGATCAACATAAGCTGGATGGGCGGATGCCTGCTGATCACCGATTCGCAGATTATACCAAACATCGGACATCTGACCGCGGGCAGCCCTGCCACGATCGATGCCATCATCGGCACTGGCTATGATTCCGGGAGCATGACATTCAAAGCAACCGAAAACTACAGAATCTATGACCGGTTCCTGCCTGCGCCGACTGCATACACCTTTGTGAACTGTTCCGAGTCCGAATATTTCAAGGAAGGTTTCTTTACGGAACAGGGCGAGGGCAATCTCGTATTCATAGTTCCGGTCGTCGAGAACGGGACCTGCTACAATGCTATGCCCTGCAACTTCCAGTTCATACTTCCGAACGACCCGGCAAGTCCGATGACATACCAGATGTACCATATTCCAACAATACCGCCTGTGACCGAGCCATCCGCGATCTCACTGACCGCATACCCCGGCAACATCAAGCCGGATGGGATCGAGACCTCAACGATAACCGCTATCGTCACGGATAAGTCCGGAAGAATGGTAAACTGGACCGAAATCGCATTCGCAACAACACTTGGCGAGATAGCTCCGCATATCACAGAAGCTAAAAACGGCACCATAAACGCCACCCTGACCTCTTCAACTTCTCCGGGAACAGCAGTCGTGAAAGGCGCCATCACGACCATGACCGCCATATATGATATTGTTTATGTTCCATTCATAAGAACTGCCGAAGCCAGCTGCAACGGGACACTGGAAAATGTTACCGTAACGGTACTAAGAACAGGGATCAATGTGGCTAATACAGCGGTAACGATCAAGGATGGTGTTATAACCATCGACACCACCGAAGAGAATGCGAACATAATCGCGGACAATGTAACAGCGGGCATGGTTATTTCCATACCCATGACAGGCGGAAGTCTTGAGATAACTCTTAAAGATGACGCAACCGCAGTTGCCGGTACTGTTAGTGGAAATATAAGCAAGATAAGACTGAACACACCTCCGAAAGAATACATAACGGCAAATCCCGATGTCGGAACTGCTTCCGTAGATATCGACGTTGATTTTCTGGGAACGGTTACACCATGCAGATGTCTCTTCTTTAATACAACACTGGTAGAACGGTACAGAGATCTCGAATACCTGAACGTCTCTGACCCCTACCGGCTGAAAGAAACGCTCGCTGCCTATTTCGGCGTTGATACTTCTGCAATTGCTGACAATACCCCGATCCTGGCCCATGCACAACTCTCGCTAACGAACCTTACCCGGCCAGAGGTCACAGGAGTGCCGATCAGCATAACACTCCACAAAACATGGTACGATACCGTGGCAGGAAGTGATCCGGGCAATGTCGTGCTCTTCAAGATCAACGAGACAACAGGCGAGCTGGAAGGCAATATAACCATGACGCCGGAGTCTACCACTATAACCGGTGACCGGGTCACATTCCGCGCGACATTCGACCATTTCTCAGTCTTCGCAATCGTTGCCAGACCAGCAGCAGCCATCCACCCCGCCGGTGGTGGGGGTGGCGACAGTATGTATGCGCCAGTGGATGTGACGCCGATGATCACGCCCGCATCCACACCGGTTCCAGTAGGGGGGGCAACGCCAACGCTAACGCCAACGGTAGCAGCGGGATGGGAGACGCCGGAGGAACAACCCGATCGAGACGAATGGTCGTATCTCATCTGGACGATCCTGCTTGCCATTGCTGTTGGCATCCTCCTGATCATCATATTTCGGAGATCACGCGATGAGGAGGATGAGGAGGATGAATGATTCGCACAGGTGATTATATGCCCGCTCGATATCGCGTGGTCAAAATCACGGGGACTGCTCCTACTTTGTCACATTACAGACAAACCAACAGCGGTCGGTAGCATGACCTTAAACCGTTTGGAACACAGAACCAACATCGAGCGCCTGAATGGGTGGTTAATCTGACAAAGTAGTACTACAGCAGGAGATTTAACCGCGGAGATGGGGGACTTTGTGTTCTCCGCGGTGAGAACTGCTGTCATGGCAATTTGATTTTTAGACGTAATGTAAGATCGTATGAGTATTAAGTATCTAAATTGTATATTTGCGTTTCTTGTTGAGCAGACCATAAGAAATAAAACCACAGAGGGAACAGAAGGCACAGAGACTATGGAATTAAACGTAATATCTGAAAAGATTATTGGGGCAGCAATACAAGTACATATCACAGTGGGACATGGATTACTGGAAAGCGCATACGAGGCTTGTTTGAAATACGAATTGGAAAAACGAGGTCTTAAAGTCTTGTCACGTTTGGCTTCCTGTAATTTAGGACGGAATGAAAATCGATTTAGGATACCGATTGGATCTTCTCGTGGAAGATTTTGTAATCGTCGAACTTAAGGCTGTAAACCAGATAACACCTGTTCACGAAGCGGGGGCTGCTTTCCTACCTAAAACTAAGCGGAAAACACCCTGGACTGCTAATCAATTTCAATGTGGTGCTCCTTAAGGATGGAATAACACGTAGGATCAATTAAACCATCTCTGTGGTTGAATTATCCTGACTTTATCAGACTGTATTTTTATCTGGAAATTAAATTGTTGAGACCTTATGGGGTAGGCAACCCCATACTGTCGAGCATATTCAGTTACAGCACCCACTGTGGTAAACTATTGCATATCATAACCGTGCCAGAGATTTTTGCAGATAGGGGGACAAAAGGGAAATCGGGGGGAGCTGAAATGGAGGAGATCGACCGGAAGATCAGATAGGTTTTTGGACAATCATAGTCTCCGGCAGCGATATTTTGGGCATGTTCGGAAGGGCTGGTGCAGGTGGTAGCAAGGCTTATCCTTGATGCGTGCCAGATTATGGATATCGAGTCAGAATAATGGGACATGGGCTAATCCGTGGAACTCAGAGACAACACAACAGTAGAAGGAATCATAGTCACAGAATAGCAGTCAACACGCCGGGCGCTCTTCTTCGCGCATGTATGTGTGTGATGCTTGTCTGTGGCACAGTGGATAGCCCGGCATGTAAACGGGGCGGAGTATGATGAAAGCCATCGGAAGAATCCGGGAGCGTGAGTATAGCAGGATAATTCCAATCGCTTTTGCTGCTGCAATGCTTGCGGTTTGCATCATGCCTGCTCTAACATCAGCAGCACTCACCTGTGCCTGTGGCGACATCTGCACCAACGAAACCGGCTGGTGGCGTGACGGTGGTAATTTCAATTCGTCGGCAAACCCCCTATCGGCTGCGCAGAGTGCCGCAACCTCAGGCGATACGATCTGTGTGAAGGACGGCACTTATCACACGAGTCTCCGGATAGATAAAGGCAGTTTGACATTCCGTTCCGAGAACGGCACATCAAACTGCATCGTCAACGCTACGGGTGATTATGCTTTTGCAATCGCTGGCGGTACAAATTACATAAACATTTCCGGATTCACTGTAGAAAACGCAACTAAATCTACATGGTGGTCTGCAGGGGTTATTGTCTGTGGAAGCTACTGTAATATCTCTTACAATCTTGCACACAACAACTTTTTCGGGATCAATATCAATGGTGGCGACCACAATCTCATCGCTCATAACAACGCATCCTATAACTTGCAAGACGGCGTCCGTCATTGCAATTCTGCGAATAACAACGAAATCACTGGTAATACTGCAAACAATAACGCCAACGGGATTTACCTGTACACAGGTTGCAACAACAGCGAGATTATTGACAATATTGCAAAGAACAATTCACAGAAAGGCATCGCTCTGGATACCAACTGCAACCACAACAACATCACGAACAATACCGCGAACTACAACGGACACCATAGTATTTTCATCTACAATTCCTGCAGCTACAACAACCTCACGCGCAATGATGCATCCGACAATACCGAAGATGGCATCCACCTTGAACTTAATTCACAGCACAATACGCTCACTGACAACACTGCGAACAACAACAAGTATGGCATATACCTCATCAATTCCTGCAGCTACAACAACCTGAATGGGAATGTTGTGAAATTTAGCAGCTTGCGTGGGATTGTCCTTCATACTTTATGTGACTATAACAATCTTGGAACCAACATAGTCAGTAACAACATCCACGATGGCATCCACTTAGAGAATGTGTGCTGTTATAACAACCTCACAACCAACACAGCAAATTCCAACGAAAAAGACGGTATCGACCTTGAAAATACAGACTACAACACCCTGACAGGCAACACAGCGATCAATAACACGTTCGACGGCATCATTCTCTGTGATTCAACAAACAACACAATCACAACAAGCACGTTTTCTAACAATCACCAGCATGGAATCCAACTGATCCGGAGCAATAACACCAGTGTCTCATCCAACTCAATTAAGAATAACCTGAATCATGGTTGTTACTTAGACGGCACAGGAAACAACATACATTGCAACAACATCAGCGGAAATGGAAACGCAGTCAACGACTACGGCATCTACGCGTGGTCTTCGAACAGCAACCGGATCTATGACAACTACTTCAGTAACACCCATAACGCCAATGACAATGGAAACAACATCTGGAACACCACACCCACACCCGGAACAAACATCGTCGGCGGATCCTGGGTTGGAGGCAACTACTGGTCTGACTATGCAGGATCCGATACGACCGGCGACGGTCTGGGCGATACCCTGACACCATACAACTCATCTGGAAATATATCAAACGGTGGCGATTACCACCCGGTGGTGAAACAGGGGGCAGGCAACACAAACGATGCGCAAGGAGGTTACATCACAGAGATAAATCTCAATCTAACGGCATCCACAATGAAGTGGCAGGGTTACTACGGCAACGCCACTGGCGCGATCAAACTGGGGGACAGCCATGAGAATTGTATGTTTGAATGGACATGGGACTCAAGTGCCGGAGGACTGGTCTTTGCGGTAGCCAGAACTACGCTGCCTAACTTCCAGGTCGTGGCTACCGAGAATATAACTGCCGGGGAAGCAGACACTGCACTTACAACAGATGGTACCTGGCATATAGCAGGATCTGACAGTGTGACAGTGACGTTTGGCGGCGGAGCCGATAACACGGAATTTCGCGTATCTGGTAAGACGATCGAGGCGAACAGCAGGAATGCGATGCACACGCTAAACGGAAGTCAACTCCCAAGCACGTTTGAGGAAGTGCTACTGACCGATCAGTCCATCATCGATAACAAAAGTGACATGATCTGGACCTGCCTCATTGACGGCAATTCCGAGAATTATGCAGACGGTACTTCCGACTACCAGATGATCGTTCCGACTGATGATTCGGCAAACGAAGCTATAACATACTACTTCTACATAGAGATGCAGTGATCTTTGTGGGGTGGACGATGCACCGGTTAGTACTGACCAACACCGTAAGGAGTGACAGCTTCATCGCACGAC
The DNA here is from genome assembly GCA_003661105.1 of Methanosarcinales archaeon. Classification (GTDB taxonomy): domain Archaea; phylum Halobacteriota; class Methanosarcinia; order Methanosarcinales; family Methanogasteraceae; genus Methanogaster_A. The sequence goes on from QMVM01000080.1 coordinate 6,334, forward strand.
AATCTTTTTATATGAGTGCATTATAAAAGGACAATACCTTATAAAAAGGAGGAGGTTAATCTATGGGTAGAAGTCTAAAGCAACAACTGAAATATGTGTTAATTATAGTATGTGTCATCGCGTCTGTGCCGGCTGCGTGCGCAGAGGCGGAACAGGTGGTTACCAACTCTGGCGACTGGAGGGATGTGTACTCCGGAGTGATGTATGCAAACCTGCGCGGGATGCCCGCTTCGTTCATCACCGACGCACCGCACGCAACCGATATGCCGAACTATCTCGACAAGAATCAGGATATCTTGCTTGTTGAGGCAGAAACGTCACCGTTCTTTGCAAATTACGAAGGGACGCTGACCACAGAGGGATTTACGGTTTCAGAGACCTACAAGTCCCCGGATGGGAGGGGTGCGAACCTGCATTTCGCAGGGGAACTCCCTGATATAACGAACTTTATCGTACTGGACGATTCTTATGGCTATAACGCGATCTCTGTTGCGCCTTATGCTGTCAAAAGCAGGTCATGGGTCTTGTTTGCCGATCATGAGAACATCGATGAGGTATCCGGTTTTCTTGATGGGCGCACCGTTACCAATCTGTTGATCTACGGTCGTGTAGATCGGCAGGTAAATGACTCGTTGAGCAGATACAATCCTGAGATCATCGATTATGGTGACAGGTTCGATAACAACATCGCAATCACCAAAAAATATCAGGATATATCGGAAATCAGCCAGATCGTCTTTACGAATGGAGAATTCATCGAGAACGAGATCATGTCGGGAAGAGAGCCGGTACTGTTCATCGGCACCAATGTCATTCCCGAGCAGACGGTCAACTACTTAAATGGAAGCGGAATTGATACCGGTGTGGTCATAGGTAATGACCTGACCGATGCCGCAAGCATGATAACAGCACGCACCGGCATGCACGTCTTCATTAAGTTTGGACAGGGAAGAGGCGCAGGCGGCGGCGGGGCATTCAGTCTCGTTGAGACGCTCGATGAATTCCCGCTGCCGAAGTATGACCTTATTATGTCTGTCGTATCTGCGGACTACAATCAGGGCACCGGTGGGCTGGAGGTCGTCTACCAGAACGATGCGAACATCGATATATTCTCCAAATCATCAGTAAGCATATTCGTTGACGGCGCACAGGTCGCAACGGTCGGGGATGAAGAGGCGATCGTTATCATCGAAGGAACTACGTCCGGCGTTTCGTACGACTGCCCGGAACTGGCAGCGCAGCCGTCGCTGGAGACCGCAAACATCACGGCTGAGGTGTATGCAGTCTTCGGGGAATCTCCGAGATCACTGAACCGATTGTTGCAGCAGACGCTTGGCGTTGGAATAATCACTTTTGTAGACCAATCAACGATCGATGCAACAAAAGTACTCTACACCAAAAAGACAGAGCGTCTCGCGGTAACCGTCACCAATACAGGAGATGTGCCGTGCTATGTCCGCCCTGATGTTCTGCTACGCATCGGCGGGCGAGAACAATCGTACAGCATAGTTAACGACCCCCTGTATCTGCCAGCTGGCGGGAGCGAGTCCCCCTCTTGCAGGATATCTATGACCGACGCTGACATCGCAGACAACCGGATCGTCCCGGTACATGTCGCTTACGGAGAGCGTGAGAAGATGCTCGGGAAGGGTCTGGACAAGGACCTACCTCTGGAGATCGCTTCCGGAATCAACATCATGATCATTGCAGGAGTTGCTATAGCAATCATCCTCATTGCTGCCGGGATCCTGCTGCGGAGGCGAAGAAAGGAATAGAGGCGCCAATACGCATCCACTTCAAATTAAGTGGTAACCGGCGTAGATGTTGCCTTAAATCCGTGAAACCGGTCTTAATCTGTGGCTGATATGGCTTTTAGCCACAGATTAACATCGATGAACACGGATTGATGTTTTTTCGTACACTTTCAGAAAGACTAAAAGATTAATTAGCTCTCTGGTAATTCGCGAGTGCATGCACTTTTTCACTCTTCCGGATAATCTAATTATGAATCTTTTTATTATTTTCTGATAACGTCGGATTGTCTTACGCAACCACAACTGCCATAATGGAGAACTATCGGTCTGAAAAGTGGTTTACACCGCTAATCTGTGTCCATCTGCGTTAATCTG
>QMVM01000081.1 GCA_003661105.1 Methanosarcinales archaeon
CGAGGGCACGATTGCGAAGACGTACAAGGATGGCTGCCCGTCCACAATCGACGATATATCAGCAGGAGCAACTGAAAGGATTGAGTACGATCTGAAGATCGGGGATGATGTGCAGCCAGGGACGCGTGAGATGCCCGCGTCCGTATTGAACTATAAGAGCGAGACAGGCGTTTCGGGTTCGACAGAGTCACAGTCCAGCGTCCTTGAGATTATAGCCAGAGAAGTTTTGCTGCCGGAACTGACGATCTCGATCGATTCGATCGACTACATAGTAACCTGCGGCGATGATGTCCCGATGGTTGTTACGATCACGAATGTCGGGAACGCCACCTCTGAAAAGGTCTACGTCAAAGGCGATCTGCCCCATGGTGTGCGATTGAAAGGCGGCGAGTTGGAACCGATATATGAATCGATCAAGCCGGATAAGAGCGAGGAGTACGAGGTTACACTGGTCGCAAACGAGGAAGGCGACCATGTGGTTGAGATGAACGTGATGTGGGGGGCGGATGAGGAGGCAACCGATGTTTTTGAGTTTCGGGCAGAGAAGTCGGGTTTGGAAAAATATTATGTATATATTATTGCGGCAATTCCGATACTCTTAATACTGTTATGGATCATAAAACGACGTAGAGAATATTCTTATTAAAAGAGATGTGACCATGCTTAACATATTAGTTCTTGGACTGGGACAATGCGGAAATCGGATACTTGATGCGATGAATCGTGAGGCGTTTGGACGCGGCGGTACATTTGCGAAATACTACACGCGCCAGAAGTTTCCGGCATCAGTCAAGACGATTGCGATTAACACAGCGATCAATGATTTGAAAGGACTTGTGGATACGCGTGCAAAGGATCGGTTGCATGTCCCGCATCTGCACGGGGTCGGCGCGAATCGGACCCTCGGGAAGCAGGTGTTTGAGGATAATAAGGAGATTATCATGGGTGAGATCGATAAAAGAGGGACATTTGATCTCATATTCATCATAACGTCTGCCGCAGGCGGGAGCGGCTCATCATTTGCACCCCTCCTCGTACGCGAACTGAAAGAGACCTACACAAACGCCCCGGTGGTCTGCATTACAGTACTTCCGTTCAGGGAAGAGGGGTCAATCTTCCTGCAAAACGCTGCTTTCTGTCTGAAGGATATTATAGACGAGAAACCTACAGGCGTGCTTATCGTGGATAACCAATACCTGAAGAAGTACGCAGGCGACATCAAATCCGCTTACGACAAGATCAACAACACGACCGCGCGGCGGTTGCTCTTCCTTATAGAGGCGCTTAACAGCGAGATGCTGATGGTCACCGACCTTGGCGATCTCAAGACCGTGATGAACGGCGGAATCGGTATCGGAACCATGGGATTTTACGAGGCGTCTAAGGATAGTACAATCAAATCTGCAATTCTTGGAAGTTTCAAGCCAAGTGGACTTCTATTCCCGACAAACGTCTACAAAGAGGGTGCGCGTGCGATGCTGATCATCAAAGGCGACAAGAAATATCTCGATCTCGATCTGATCACCAAGACCATAGAAGAACTATCCACCGAGATCGGGCAGGTCTTCAAAGGGGTTCTCATCCAGAGGGGTAGACCAAGAGTTTTATCGCTATTTACGCTAAACTCAGTCCCGGAACTTGAAAAATTGTATACCGCTGCGGCAGAGGCGATTCGGTTTGAGAAGGAGAGACGTGACCAGTCAAGAAACCGACTTGACAGCGCGTTTTCTCATATCGAAGATCTTGAGCCGATATACTAATATCAGGAATATATGATCATAAGACAGTATGAGGATCGGATCTCCACAGAATCGGTCACCGATACTCTTGCGAAGATGGGATTTAAGGTCTTCCGTATTGAAGACGGGCATAATCTATACTATAGTAATGATGTACGTATGTACACCGAAAATGATATTAGGGTTCACGCCAAAAAGAAATTCTTTGATAAGATGGTGATCGAACTGAACAATGAGATGAGACTTATTTTCGTGCATGGCGATGAGACTGAGGCAAAGGCGTTTCTGGACAATCTGGCAAGGACATAGCGCACCATGACAACACAGATGGGGAAACGGACAAAACTCGTAAACGACCCTTCCGATCTGGTACCGTTGCTGCGGACATTCGGATCAAGCACACACAAAAGTGTCTTTGATGAGTTATCAGAGGGATGGATGACCGAGCAGGAACTTACAGAGCGCATCGGCGTAGATGTCAAGCCGAGTCTCGTGATCCTGCGGAAGAGCGGGCTGATCGAGAGCCAGTGGCGGATGCCAGAACCCGGGAAAACCCCTGACAAGGAATATACGGTATCGTATTCGAAGTTGCATGCAAATTTCCAGTGCTCGATTAAGGATATGAGCGATCTGATCATGATCACGTTCAAGAGCGATGGGGAGCTTGCCGATATGATCGAGTCAATCGAAGAGGAGGTTTTCAAGGGCAACCGTTCGATGGCAGGACTGTCCAGGGTATTTGACCTGAGTGCGACGTTCATAAGAAGCATCGCAAGACGATCGGATAAGCTGGTAGTCAAAGGGCAGCGTCTCGAACTGGCAAAGACCGGGGATCAATAGCCGGGGCATCGAAACGTTGCACCTGTTCACTTTTTACAGTAGTAACCGCGTATAATTAACCTGAATAAAATTAACTTCTTCGCGGACCGCTTCTGCAACTCCAAAAAACCCCACCCTGTGGTTTTATTTCTAATGATATATTCTTTAGATTATCCTATAAATTGAACCACAGAGGACACAAAGGGCACAGAGATTGCGAATTTTGTGGTGAAACGGGTTTTCGGGTAGCGCAAAAAAAGAAACAGGAAGGGGATTACTCCCCTGTCACCTCGTCGTAGAACCTCGTATCGAAGATATCCTCCTTGGTAAGCATTGTGTCGATATTTCCGAGATCATGGTGAACCTTTGCAAATTCAAGGGTGCTGTTAATCTCAAGGCGTGGATCGCTGATCCATTCACCATCCCATGTTTCAAAGGAATACTTGACCTTGTCGAGATCGTATCCGGTCTTATTTGCAAATATCTCGGCGGACTCGTTCTGGTTCCCTTTGAGATACTCAGTCGCCTTGATATGCGTCCTGATGATCTGCTTGACCATCTCGGGGTGTTTTCGGATAAGTTCCCCGCTTACGAGCAGGCAGCAGCACGCATGATCCTGCCACATCTCGCCTGAACCGACGACGCTTCTGCCGTTACCCTCCGTCTCAATCACTGCCGGACCCGGATGCGGCAGGAAGACGCCGTCCACAGTCCCTGCTGTGATCGCAGCCATCGCGTCGCCCGGCCCCATTTCTTTGATCACAACATCGTCGGTGCTGACGTTGTTATCTATCAGGAATTTCCGAAACACAGTATCCTGAATCGAGCCTGGCGGGAATGTTGCGATCGTAAGTCCGCTAAGGTCGGATGGTGTGGCGTAGTTGATCTCTGGTCTGAGTACGAGATCAGAGCCCTGGGTCTGCACAGCAGCAACGATCTTCGCATCAAGCCCCTGCGCGATTGCAGTGATCGGCGGCGCAGCGCCAACGTAAGCGATATCGAGGTGACCGCCCATCATAGCAAGCATCTCTGGTGGACCCGATGGAAACTCGCTGTCGGAAACTTTTGCGATCCCGAACTCTGCGAGATCCTCTTTCCACCACCCCTTCTCCATCGCAACCATCTCTGCGATCTGGTGGGTGCTTGGTTGGTATCCAATACGAAGATGCGTCATCGTTGCGCCTCCTGTCTCGTTTTCTTTCACCGCGCTTTCTTCCGGACTTTCGACGCATCCGGAAAAGGCAGCAAGCAGCAATACCATCAGTATTACAATCGTCTTCCTCATCTGTAGCCCCTGTTTTAAGATAGGGTCATTTGAGCCAGTTCCATACTCTCCAGTCTGTTATCAGTCCCGGGCTCAACGATAAAGACATGATTGCCGTTTGACCAGACATAGCCGTATCTTATGCCACCACTTCCACGCGGCTTCCTCCGAACCTCGGTCGCCTCGTGTTCGTTAAACGTCACCTTCCCGAATCGAGAGACTGTCTGCGACGGGGGCTTCTCGAACTCTGGCTTGTTCTTATAGTTCTCGACAGCATTCGCGGCATTCACCGAATCGGTGCACTCAATGGCGGTTACAAAGACTGAATATGTCTTAGCTTCAAATTCGTAGACGCCCTGAACTGCCTTAATCTCTCCGACGCTTAAGTTTCCAGCGATCGTTGACAGTGTTTCCTCTGTTATGTTCATCGACCCTGGCGTGTTTTCATCGATCAGTGCGATCAGTTTGAACGTCCCGGGGAGATTCTCCGCGGGAATCCTGTCTGCGATGCCCTGCGGCGGTATTGGCGTCTGGGCGGGGGTCGGTGTTGGTGTCGGTACCTCCTGCTCGTCTGGCACGATGCACGCACACGCGGCAACTGCCAGAAGGATTATCATTATTATCTTGATTGCTTTCATGTTGTATCTCCTTTATCGATGTTCCTCTCCTGAATGAGTCGCATGACATCATCAAGGTCATCGATTCTTTTGAATTCGCTCTCTTCGATCAGTACGGTTCCATCGATCTGCGTATGTTTGCACGCTCCTTTCACTATGTACACAGATTTAGTTCCTGCAACGGATGAGATGCTGCTCATCAAACGGGCGTTTTTCACCATCGTCCGGTTGTACGTGCTAAACCCGGTTAACATAGTGTTGTTATCTCTGCTATCGTTGGATATAGCATTGAACGGTGCCTGTTTCGCAGGAAATACGAAAAATCCAAGCGGTGTGAGCAGCAACGAAACTTCGTTCGGTTCGGACTGTTCCGACGGTTCCGGCGCATGATCCTGTTTGGTTAGGTCCCTTTCTGTCGAGAGTAGCTTGATCGGGCAGACCAGTTCGGCATCGAGGATCTCTTCGAGACGGAGTACCACATCGATCGATGCGTCCGTCCCTCCATCCTCGTACCTGCTGACCGTTCTCCGCGATATCCCGAGTTCGGATGCAAGTTCCCCAAGCGAGATATTATTAGCGGTGCGGATGTTTTTCAGGCGTTCGCCATCTATATTGATGTAGAGTCCGCCCGGTGCGGCATGAACCAGTGGGGGCACACCCTCTATAAAGCAATCGCGTAGTGTACCGGGATTGATCGACGGGATGCCGTATCTGAAATATGTCACACCATCCGCAAGCGTCTGATTGCGCGACTTACTCCCTATGACAAGCGGGCTCCCATCCAGGAAACATGAGAGCTGCCGCATCTCCCGCGCAGTCTCAGCACTCAGTCCATCGATGTTCGAGAGTACGCGGAGTAACAACAGGATGTTACAGCGCCGCGCAGCTAGATCAAAACTTCGAGGTCGGATATTGCACCGATCCGAGAGCGTAAAACCGGCTTTGCTCAGGATATCGATAACCTGGAGTGTTAGCGCCTCCTTGTTCATCAAGAGTTCGTATGCTGCGACATACCTATAAATGTTTGGTGTGTGGCGGCTTTGGGAGTGTTATTATCCAACCAGCTACACCATCACTCCACAACCCACCTCTGCAAATCCGAATCTTTTTATTATTTTCTGATAACGTCGGATTGTCTTACGCAACCACAGCTACCATAATGGAGAACTATCGGTATGAAAAGTGGTTTACACCTCTAATCTGTGTCCATCTGCGTTAATCTGTGGCTGATACTATTTTAGCCACAGATTAACACCGATTTCACTGATTACACCCACACAATCATACCCGTATTTGTCGGGTTGGCACCATGTTTTCAACCAACCAAAATAAATTAAAAAGTCTCGCAAATTCGGACCATGTGCTGCCACAGAATGTTCTGACCAATACACTTGACACAATCATATTTCTACATACTGGATCTTGTAGACCTTGCTGATAAATGAATAAAAGAACGAACGCCGCCCAGAAAACAGGGGCATGATAAGCCACCAACCGATCCTGCCAACATCGCAAAAACTTTACTGTTGGAAACGTATCCGGAATCGTCAAATAGGTTGGCTGAAAGGTTCTTGCTTCTATTCCAGGAGAAATTGGGCATAAGCAGCAGTTTTTCTTACAAAACAATAGAACGCGGATACGATCGAAAGCGAGTGAACGAGATTCCAGATGAAATCATGGTGATAACCAATGATTCAGAAGCAAGGGGGCTATGGGGGTATGATATGCAATATTTGCTCTGAGAGGGCTTTTATGAGTGGTTATGAAATTATCACGTGCGTTCGCTATGCCTTCGGCGATGCTTCGCATTCGGAAACGGTCAATTCGATGGTGAAGTACCGGTTTGGCGCAGCCGCTTGAGGAAACGGACTGAATCGCGGAAGGAGACTGAGATGCGTCCCAAAGCCACGCATACCGCTAAGATTATATAGTGTCAGGAGCAGAGTAAGATTGGAAATGGACTCTCGTAGGAAGTTTAAGTGGATTGCAAATGTGACGATCATCTGTGTGGCTCTTGCGGTGCTATATGTCACAAAGGCATTCATAGTAACTATAATGTGGAGTTTCTTAGTTGCCTATCTTCTGTACCCGCTCTACGCATACCTCCTTCGCATCACCAAAAATAAGCAAGTTTCGGCATTGCTAACCCTATTACTGGTCTTTGCCATATTCATGGTCTGTCTCATCGTGGTGCTCGACGCATTGGTAACCGAGGTGACAGCCCTCATGGGATCTCAGTATGCCCCTCAAGATACGATAAACAACTTTTTAATATACACAAGCGGCGTTGCAGAAAGATATGTCCCGGACGCATCTCTGTACACAGGAGAGGTGAGCAAAGCATTCGAAAATTTTTCCAAAGATATTATACCGGATACACTCTCACTCGCGGCAGGCATGTTGACAGGAATTGCCACCAAAACAATGATCTATATTATGCAGTTCCTTGTCGCTATACTGCTCGTCTATTATCTCTTGATCGATGGCAAGAACGCGTTAAATACAGCCACATACCTCTTACCGGAAAGAGGACTCGTCTTGAAGTTCCTTGATGAGTTAAAACCCATCTATCACAGTCTCTTCAACGTATATCTCATCACCTGTCTGCTGATCGGAGCCATTGCAGCAATCGGATTTTTCCTGCTCGGGATATCGTATCCGCTCCTCTGGGGCATCATCATAGCTATCGTTGCGCTGATCCCACTTATTGGGGCGAATATGGTCTATACTCCAATGGCACTCTATTATCTGATAATTCAGGAGTACACACTTGGTGTGGCTATACTGGTCTTCGGAATAATCTTTTTAACCGTGATCCCTGATAACGTCATCCGCCCCCGCCTTGCCAAGCAGGGTGCATCGATACACCCCGTAATTACCATTCTATCGTTTGCTGCACCGCTCTTTGTGCTCGGTGCAGTGGGCATCGTAGTCGGACCTGCCCTGTACGGTTTCCTTCTCGCAGTATACAGGACAAATGTCCGGTACGGGGAGGAAATGGCGAAAGAAGCGGCTCTGGAGGACAGGGAGCCCATGTCATAGGGGGCGGTCACAGGATAATCGTCCGGCTGAATGAATATTAAGGAGCCGGCATCCGTCCAACCTTGAAGACCCGGTCATTCTCCCTGACCCGATCCCGCACGCCCAGACCCACCTCCTGCCCTGACTCTGCCGCTGAAATGAATTTCCCAGCCATGACCAGCGATTCGACCTCCTGCTCAATGTAGGTGGTGGAGCCCTCGATGATGATCCTGTCCCCGACAGTCAGACCCTGTTCGAGCAGCCGCACAGCCGCAGCACACCTCTTTGGGTAATAGTTCAGAACCACGCCGACCGCCTGCCGTTGTACCGGTGACGCATTCATATCAGACTCGTAGCCAAGCCCTTCCGGACCGGGCACTCCGAAATAGAAACCGGTGGAAAATCCGCGGTTGTATTCCAGTTCCAGCCGCCCCTTCAATTCCTGTGCCTGCTTGGTAGTGTACGAGCCATCCCGGCAGGCATCCAGCGCTTTACGGTAGCATTCTGACACGACAGCCGTGTATCCGGAATTTCGCAACCTGCCTTCCACTTTGAAGGCACAAACTCCTGTATCTATCAATTCTGGCAGGTGTTCGATCATGCATAGGTCTTTTGCGCTTAACAGGTATTTGCCGCCCAGTTCAACCTCTGCCCCGGAGTTATCGGTAAGCGTCCATGGCCACCGGCACGGCTGGGCGCAGTCGCCGCAGTTTGCAGACCTTCCGAGCAGGTACGCTGAGAGGTAGCAGCGACCCGATACTGCCTGACACATTGCGCCGTGCACAAAGACTTCAAGCTCCATCCCGGTCTGCTCCCGAATCTCCCTGATCTGGTGAATGTTAAGCTCCCGCGACAGTATCACGCGGCTTGCACCAAGCGTTTCGTAGAACTCGACAGCTCTTTTGTTGGATACGTTTGCCTGTGTGGAAATGTGCACTCGAAGACCGCGGTCTAAAGCCGCACAGATCACGGCGGGGTCCCACGCGA
>QMVM01000082.1 GCA_003661105.1 Methanosarcinales archaeon
AACGGACTGAAGTGCCTCGATGCATACAATGGCACAGAACTCTGGAGCTCACCCTACGGCGGCTCATCCCCCTACATCGCTTACGGCAGGATCTACACGATCGGCGGGAACCGGCTGTATGTGTTCGGGAGGAGGGATCAGCCGGACCTCGTGGTCACAGCCGCATCCGCAAGTGGTGGCGTGGTTCATGCAACCATCAAGAACACCGGCACAGGCGGCACGAACGAGAGTTTCGAGGTTGCGCTCACGCGTGGGGGGACCCGGGGCGGTGAATGCACGGTAGGTGCGCTGAATGCGAGCGAATCGGTAACGGTAACGCTCTCCGGGGTGTGCGGATGGGTGATGGTTATGGCAGACAGTGACGGCGATATTCCTGAACACAACGAGTATAATAATATGAAAGAGGTGTGGGTTTCGTGTGGCGGCGGAGACGGGTTGGGTGATGAGGGTGATGGAGATGGTGATGGAGATGGTGAAGGGGATGGTGAAGGGGATGGAGATGGAGATGGTGACGACAGCTCGAATCATGGCGGTCTCGGTTCGGGCCGCGGTTCCGGTGGTAGTGGGGATGGTGTCTACCCCGGCACGCACTCTGGCTTCGATGATGGCACGGACGACGTTGAGACGACCACAACGACCGGGGTAAAGGCTGCGATCAACGAGACCGAACCAACAGGCTCCGAACACAAAGCAAAAGGCTACCCGATGGGAACAGAGTTCAAGAGCCGTGGTGGAGGGGGCGGCTATGTCAGCTATGCCATGGTGATCCTCGCGATGCTAATTCTCACAGGGCTGCTTGTGCAGGGGATTCGTAAGGAGCGGGGGAGATACAGGAGATCTATGAAATGACAATGGAAATAGGAATACTGAATCTGCCGATAGTGCTTCAGAAAGCGATATACATCGTATCGACGATGCTTCTCTACCCGGTGATAATCGCGCTGCTGCTCCTCACCGGATACCTGATCGTGGAGATCGGGACGTTTGTCTATGAGTACTACATGCGGTTCAAGCGGAAGAGGGATCTCTCGGGAGTCAGAAGAGCAAGAGAACTCTCGAAAGTCGGTCATCTGGGTGATGCCCTCGATCTGATAGGGAATTTTATGTCGGGTGCGTTTGTATATGCATTCATAAACGATCTCCGCGGGATACCGATCGACGATGTCCTGAAGGTGGAGATCGAGAAGCTGCTTCATGAGTACGACACCCTGATCACAAAGCGGCTTGAACGGACAAGTCTCATAGCAAGGATAGGTCCGATGCTCGGGCTGATGGGAACACTGATCCCGATGGGTCCTGCGCTTGCAGGGCTTGCAGCAGGAAACGTCGAGCTTCTTGCAAACAACATGATATTAGCGTTCGGAACGACCGTGCTCGGTCTTCTCGTGGGCGGCGGATCATACGCACTCTCGACTGTGCGGAGCCGGTGGTACGATCGGGACATGGACGACATGAGGTATATTTGCGACATGATATATGGTGATTCTGATGTATATGAAGAATAGAAATAACAGGAATGGAAGCAGAAGAAGACGGAACGTTGAGAACCCGATGGGCGGGGTTGCAAACCTCTTCGATGTGGCGATGGTCTTTGCTGTTGCGCTCCTTGTTGCGCTTGTGACCTCGTACCACCTGCCAGAACTGATCACGCCTGATCAGGATGTGACGATCGTCAAAAACCCGGGCGAGCTTACAATGGAGGTCATCGTTAAGAGCGGAGAGACGATCGAGACACTGAATATGAGCGAGACTGCGATCGAGGAGGATGTTGTCGGGACTGTCGGGACGATATATGAGATGAAGGGTGGAGGTATGATCTATGTGCCCTCGAAGTAGGTGAGCGGAACCGCCCCGCCACCTTCAGGCCTCTTAACGACTGAAGAAGTTACCGAGATCGAACGCCACGACACCATCCGTCCTAAGGTTCTCCTTCCCTGCCATCTCCTTTGCGATGATCCCATAATACTCACTGCGACTACCGTTAGGCCACTGGACATGCTTCGATTTCTCCTTAAGTCTGTGAAGAACTCCCAATGCATCATTTTCTCCAAGTTTCTTCCATTTGCATGCCACCAGCAGAATCTCCTTTGTCTCCAAATTCAGCGCCACGATATATGTCTCTTTATCCCTGTGCCACCACCTGCCAATCCGTAGAAACTTAAACGGAAGAACGTCTTCTCTATTTAAGTCCTATAATAACTGTTTTGAGATATTCTCGAAAGACCTTCCTACGAACTGCTTGTAATATGGTTTTACCAGGGTTTCCAGCACCTCGGCTGGATCTTCCTCGATCTCGCTTCTGTGTGGGAATACAAACCTGAACCAGAAGTTTAGATAGTTGTCATCCGCATAATACAACCCCTTCTTGCTTTTTTCAGGCGATTTCTCTGTTACGGGGACGTCCCTTCGCACAAACCCGAGCGTTCGCAGAATGTCCAGGTACTGTGTCATGGAGTTCCTGTCAAGCCCGGTGTAGTTCATTATGTTGGAGAACTTTGTGTTACCGAAACTGATGGCTCGCAGTATCGAAAAATATGTTTTAGGCTCTCTAAGTTCTTCTCTTAGCAGAAACTCCCCTTCTTCGCTGAGTATTTCTCCCTTCTCAAGAATCTTTTCGAGAATGTTTTCGAAGCAATCTCGCGAATCTTCAAATCTGTTAATATAGAAGGGGGCACCACCGACAGCGGAGTATGCGTTTACAAGTTCCTCACAGGAATATTCCGGCAGAAACTCTGCTATCTGTCTGAATCTCATCGGTTCAAGTTTCCACTGCCCGGTTCTACGCCCGTACAGCGGACTTTTGTGTCCGAGCACCTTAGTCTCAATCATACCAACGCTTGAGCCACATAAGATCAGGAATAGGTTTGATTTGGATATGTACAGGTCGATTATTCGCTGAAACGTTGCGGTCACTCCCTTATCCGATTCGATCAGATATGGGAACTCATTGATAGCGATTACCGTCCTGTCCTCTGATTCGGCCAGGTATTTGAATATAACCTCCCAATCCGTCTTCATGTCCGGTATCCGGTCATCATCCAGTTCTCGCGCTGCTGACGCCATAAAGTCGCTTATCTGGAGTTGGGGCACCGTTCTTGATGCAAATCTATGCACTCTCAAAGTCTCCTTCGATTCTGCGAAAGCTATATATGGGGCTGGATGATCATTACGATAAATCAAGTTTGTATGCACCAAGACAAAAAAATGTGAAAACTATGATGCGTCTGCTACATCCACGACCAATACACACAAAGGAGCAACCACACACGAGACTGTATCGCTCCCTTCTGCTTATGACGAGATTGTATGAGCTCTGTGAGGCAAAACCGCGATTGTCAGCCGGGATCGTATATGAGCTGGCAGGCAGGAGGATGATCTATGTGCCCTCGAAGTAGGTGTGTATGCGCAATTGTCGCACTGCTTGCTCTGGCGTGTCTCGCTGGTGTTTCGGCTGCTGATGGCTGGCAGCAGTTCCGGAAAGACGCCTTGAACACCGGAACCATATCGGACGCCGCGCCGAGAAGCGATCCCGAACTCGTGTCACGGACGACTATGCAATGGAAAGATATTTGTCGTAACAGGGTGGCAGGTCGGAGTCAGATACAACATGGATATCCTGTTGTTTTGCGACATAGAAACTTTTAAGTAAGATGATTTGTATTATGCAAAGGCAAATATCATGGATATTAGTCAGATAATATGGAGATGTGACTTATGGGCACGAAGAGACTAATGATACTACTACCTGCACTGGCAATGCTTGTGCTTGCCACATCGATAGCATCAGCAGCGGACTGGCAGCAGTTCCAGCGCGATGAACAGAATGCCGGAATAACACACAGCCCTGCACCGACTGAATACCCGGAACTTGCATGGAACGCATTTACATGCACGAGCGATGGAAATGGAATCGATGTGACACCGATTATAGCAGGAGACAAGGTATACATCTTCGCGGCAAACGGCTCTATCCGGGCGTTTAACAGGACAAACGGCGATCTGATATGGAAGAACGTGACTACAGGAGGGGCTCTCCAGACGTCAACACCCGCTTACGGCGATGGAAAGATATTTGTTGCAGCAGAGAGCGGTGATCTCTTTGCATTCGATGCGGAAACAGGAGAAGAACTGTGGAACGTCCATGTAACAGACAAGAACTTCGAGTGCCCGATAACGTACTTCGATCACAGGATCTATATCGGAGAGGGGCTCTTTGGCGGCGTAACGACAAAATATTATTACTGCTATTCCGACACCGGAACAGAGATCTGGAACCACGCGATCAGTAGTACAGCGGGATTCCTGTGGAATGGGGCATCCGTTGTGGGAGATTACATCGTCTTTGCAACCCATGAAGGAGAACTGATAAGCGTTTACAGAAACAACGGCATGCTTGCAGATGAAGTTGACCTAACATCAGATTTATCGTTTTCTAAATCCGATCTTGGAATGGTTCGTGCATCGGTAGCGCATCACGATGGCTACGTATACACCACATCCGAACAGGGGCAGTCGATCGGATACATATTTAAGGTCGGATTCGATGATAGCAGCGGAACATTCCTTGACGACGGATGGAGCACCGCAAACGGGTTTTCCACATCAACACCCGTTATCTACGATGGACGGGTCTATGTTGGTCAGGGGGAGCATGGATGTTTGGGAAACCTCACATGCCTCGACGATTCCACCGGAGCTATACTATGGTCATATCCTGTTGACGCTGGCGTGAAATCATCTCCCGCGGTATCAGTGCAGCGCGGAAATCCCTACATCTATTTCACAGGAGCAAAAAATGGCGGTTCGTTGTATTGCTTAAGCGGAGATGGAGCGCTCGCATGGAAGTACGATCCGCCTGACGACGGCTATATCCTTCAGGGAGCTTCTATATCAGGCGGAAACGTGTACTTCGGAACCGGTGCCGGATACCTCTACTGCATCGCCGGCATGGAGGCGCCACCGCCGCTCACCGCCTTGTTCACCGCAGAACCCGGAGCTGGCACCGCTCCATTAAATGTGACATTCACCGATGAATCCACAGGATACGGCATCACTGACTGGGAATGGGACTTTGGTGACGGAGATAACTCAACCGAGCAGAACCCAAGCCATGTATATACAGAGGGGATATACAGTGTGAGCCTCACTGTTACCAACGCTACTGGCAGCGATACATGCAACCGTTCCAATTACATCACAGTCTCATCATCTTCTGCACCGGTTGCCAATTTCGGAGCAAGTATCACATCAGGATATGATCCCCTCATAGTTTTGTTTGAGGATTTCTCACTGAACAGCCCTGACTCATGGGAATGGGACTTTGGTGATGGTGGAACCTCAACCAGACAGAACCCGAAACACACATATCTCACACCTGGAACATATAACGTCTCGTTAACCGTCGCCAACGCTGATGGCAGCGATACAAAGACCGTAGCCAATTACATCACGTGCATCGAATGGGTGGTGCCGGGTTGGGTAATAAGAGATAGTTGGGAGCAGTTCCACAACGATGTCCGCCATACCGGGTTTTCAAGCTCCGCTGCTCCAAACACAAATAACCTTCTATGGGTAAGCGACGACATCGGCGCAGTATCGAGTTCATCGCCTGTTGTCACCGGAGGCAGGCTCTTTGTCAACTGTGGTGACACCGTAGTATCACTGGACGAATCCAGCGGAGCGTATCTGTCAGCACACGGAGAAGGCAGCAGCGCGTATGGCTCGTGGGCATCTCCCTGTTACCATGATGGAAATGTATGGTGCGGGCTTAACGACTACCCCGAGAATGCACCGTACAGTTCAGTAAACGGCGGGACGATGGTAGCAGATGGGCATGTCTACGCCGGCAACTGGGACGGCGGTCAGTACTTCTGCTTCGATGTTGCAGACGGAGGAGAACTCTGGAACTTTACGGTGGAAGGCGCAGATCCGGGAGCCATCGGCGGGGGGTGTGCGCAGGGAACGCCGGCATACGCAGGTGGAAAGGTCTACCTCACAAGCTGGCTATATGGCACTGATGCCGGGAATGTATACTGTCTCGATGCCGATACCGGCGCACTGGTATGGCACCAGAATAACATCACTGATCAGTGCTGCGGCTCTCCGGCAATCGCAGATGGCATCGTCTACGTCACGACCTACAACTTCTATGACGACGGAGAGATTCTGGCACTGGATGCGAACGACGGTTCGATTCTATGGCGACAGACGATCGAGCGCACTGATGCAACGCCTGCGCTTGCGTATGGAAACGTGTACGTCTGTGGAGGCTGCGCCGGGTTTAGCGATCTTGAGACCTACTGCTTTAATGCGACAACCGGGGATCTGGCATGGAACACAACCGCAAGCGAAGACGGGATCGGTGGATGGACTGTCTCGGTTGCGGTTGCGGATGACAAAGTCTTTGTAGGCAATTCCAGCAGGTACTCGGGATGCGCAGGAATGTTTGCTCTGGATGCGGTAACAGGCAATGTTATCTGGAGTTCTCCTGATGGTGGTTCATCGCCAGTGATCTCCGATGGAATCGTGTTTACTATAGCGAATGGCAGGGTATATGCATTCGGAGATCCACTAAAGCCAGACCTTGTATCAATCTCGCTTGTGCCCGGAATGCTCTATTCCAACCAGCAAAGCACCATCACAGCAACGATTATAAATGACGGAGCTGCTGGCGCGACAGCATTCAACGTCTCGCTCGAATACGAGGGGACGATAATCGGTAGTACCACGATCGATTCACTCGATGCAGGCGAAGAGAGGACAACCGAGTTTTCGTGGACGCAAGCATCAACAGGAACGTTTAATCTAACTCTTGCTGTTGACCCTGAAAACGCAATCGACGAATCAAACGAGACAAACAACAACCTGACAAGATCGGTACTGGTCAAGGAATCGATTGATTGGCAGCAATTCCACCGGGATGTCGGACACGCGGGATTCGCCCCGTCGGATGCACCCGATACCAACCACACTGCATGGATAAGCGACGATATCGGTGCACAGACCGGATCGAGCACTGTGATCGCAGAAGGAAAGGTGTTCGTCTACTGCAGTGACTATCTTGTCTGTTTGAATGAGCAGACCGGAGCAGTGCTCTGGAACATATCGATAGAAAGCACGCCTGATGTCTGCTGTTCGTGGACAACGCCAGCGTACCACGATGGTAACGTCTTCCTCTCCGCAAATAAGACATACTGCTTCGATGCGACGGATGGTAGTGAGGTCTGGAGCTTCGCACCTCCGACCGGAAAAGGTGCGGTCGATGGCGGGTGTGCGATAGCTGACGGTAAGATATTTACGAGCGACTGGGACGGTGGATATTACTACTGTTTGGATGTCGCAGACGGAACCATAATCTGGGACTTTGCAGTGGATGGAAAGGCTCAATCAACTCCCGCGGTATCGGTAGCGGACGGGCGGGTCTTCTTCGGGAGTTACACCGGAATCTGCGAGGATGGTGGAGTCGCCTACTGCGTGGATGTGACGACAGGAGCTGAGATTTGGAACATTACAACCGATAACTCGTTCTGCGGGTCGGTTGCAATCGGATATGGAGTAGTGTACCTGACAGAGTACAACTTCTACGGCGACGGCTTACTCTATGCGCTGGATGCGACAACAGGCAGCGTTATCTGGAGTCAGCCGGTGCAGCGGACTGATTCCACACCAGCACTTGCGTATGGGAATGTATATATCTCCGGAGGTGTCGAGGGGATGACCGATCTCGTGACATACTGCTTTAATGCGAGCAATGGAAACCTCCTGTGGAGCACGTCCGCGTCAGATGAGATCGGGAGCTGGAAATGCTCGGTCGCTGTCGCAGACGGAAAAGTCTTCTCAGGAAAACCGTACTTCAGATTCCCGGTTATGGACTTTATCGGAACTTATGCACTCGATTCCGAAACAGGTGATGTGGTCTGGAGTTACTCTGCTGGCGGTTCTTCCCCCGCTGTTGCCGACAGTATGGTCTTTACGATAGGAAGCGGCAGGGTGTATGCGTTCCGGAGCGAGGGCGTTTCGTCCGGCGAAACCGGGTATACCGGAGGAGCGAGACGTTCGTCAGGAAATCATCCATCAATATCCCGGGAGTGTGCGACAACCGATTTGAATGATGATTCCGGACCGATAGCGATCCGGACGATCCCAACCCCAACGCACCACGAATCCGACACCGTGCTCGATGATGGTGACAACGCATACCACACATCCGATGATGATATCGATTCACCCGGAACCACTGGATTTACGGTATCGGCCACTGTGCTTTCAGGAATCATCCTGGTTGTGATCGGGTTACTGGTCTTGATCTGGTTTGTCAGGCGGGGCGGCGGTATGGAAAAGATGTGAAATAGTTTTAGATATGTTATTATGCATAGTTGTGTAAAACAAAAAACATGGAGAAATAACATGAAAACAAGAATAACAAGAATAACAAG
>QMVM01000083.1 GCA_003661105.1 Methanosarcinales archaeon
CGATCTCTGGTTTTTGTGGTCATGTGAGTTAAGGGTTCTGGGACAAGGCGGGGTGCAGGACGAGACAGCTACTTTTTAGCCCGGGTATATACAACAACAAGAGTGACTACTTTGCACCGGGGCTGGCTGTGATCGATGTCTAAAGAGATTGCAGAGGCGCTGACGGTTCGAAGCGAAACCAGATCCGGACGCCGTGGGACTCTTGTTGGACGGTGAGATATACAGCAGATCAATTTATCACTCACAGCAAGCGGTGGAAAAAGCTATGAAATCGTGTCTCACACTGGCAGGGCGGATCACCACTGACGACCACCAGGGTTTCTGAATCGGTTTGCAGATATATTTAGAGAGATGCCTGTCGAAATCATGAGGACTGCGAAGTTTCTACATCAGGGACGAGGTCAAGGTATCCATTATTCAGAGATCCGAGTAGATCTATATGGATTCCATCGAGAGAGTATATAAAAGACGATGCGGCAGGGCTTATAGAAAAGCGGATCGTATATTTAGCACTATCAATGAGCTTTTGGAAGATACATGGAGTTGTGTTCGGATTGATGGATTTTTAACCCATCAATCTAAACTATTTCTGCCATATTATCGGTATCCGACGTACGAACTCGGCTCCTTTACAGGCGCTCCGCCCTTGAACTTCTCCTGCACCCGCTGATAATGATCCGTGAGGTCAGAGCTTACGGTCGCTCGTATCTTCTGCAAAGCCTCCTCGAAATGCCGCATCTCGATCTGATCGAGATCTTCACGCATTGCAAGCATAGCAGACTCCCTGCAGAGCGATTCGAGATCGGATCCGACGTAACCCTCGGTTATATCAGCGAGTTCGGTGAGGTCCACATTCGTTAGCGGCATCTCCCTTGTGTGAATCTGCAGGATGGCCTCTCTTCCGGACTTCGTTGGCACTCCCGCATACACGAGCCTGTCAAACCTCCCTGACCTGATAAGCGCAGGATCGACGATGTCGGGGCGGTTGGTGGCAGCAACCACGATCACCGCCTTGAGCGTTTGGAGCCCGTCTAATTCGGTCAAGAGCTGGTTTAGCACGCGGTCAGTGACCCTTGATGAATCCATCCCGCGAACCGGTGCAAGTGCGTCCAGCTCGTCGAAGAATATGATGGCAGGTGCAACCTGTTTTGCCTTTTTAAACGTCTCCCGAATAGCTTTTTCGGATTCCCCGACCCACTTCGAGAGCAGTTGCGGACCGCTTATGCTGATGAAATTGGCATTTGATTCGTTTGCAGCCGCCTTTGCAAGCAGGGTCTTTCCGGTTCCGGGGGGACCGTACAAGAGGATACCTTTCGGCGGCGTTATGCCCATCTTCCCGAAACGTTCCGGATTCTTAAGCGGCCACTCGATCACTTCCTGAAGTTCCTGCCGTACCGCATCCATTCCTCCAACATCCTCCCATGTAACGTGTGGAATCTCGACAAGAACCTCGCGCATCGCAGATGGCTCGATCTCACGCAGCGCCTCCCCGAAATCACCCTCTGTGACAATCATCTTGTCCAGTACATCCTTTGGAATCTCCTCGTCGTCAAGATTGATCTCAGGTAGATACCTGCGCAGCGCTTTCATTGCAGATTCCCTCGTCAGCGATGATAAGTCTGCGCCAACGAAGCCGTGGGTATTCTTTGCAATCTCAGATACATTCACACCACCGGACAGGAATACGTTCAGCTCACCGTTCTCCTTTTTAACGTTCAAGTCGCGGATTTCGCCATCGCTGCTTTTTAATGTTGCTTTTTCCCCCTTCTCATCGATCACTATCTCGACTGAGTTTTCACCCTTAACGATGTGGATGGTTTTATCGTCACCTGATTTGTGGATTTCCGCACATTCCATCCAGTTGATCTCGTGATCGTCAGTGAGGTACCTTAAAAGTCTCTCGTTATCGCTTCCCGGGACGTTATCCCAGCTGAATAAAGATCTGGAGAAAGGCATCCCACGCACATGAATCTGCAAGATTTCGATACGGTCTTCTAGATCAGGAACGCCGATCTCGACCTCCCTATCAAATCTCCCGGGGCGGCGGAGTGCCGGATCGATCGCATTCACACGGTTCGTTGCCGCGATCACGGCAACTTGACCGCGCTCTTCGAGACCGTCCATCAATGACAGCAACTGAGCAACCACCCTCCGTTCCACCTCCCCATAAACATCCTCTCGTTTCGGGGCAATCGAATCGATCTCATCGATGAAAATAATTGAAGGGGACTTCTCTTCCGCTTCCTCAAAAATATCACGCAGCCGCTGCTCGCTCTCTCCGTAATACTTGCCCATAACCTCAGGTCCTGCGAGGTATATGAAATGAGCTCCGGATTCATTTGCTACCGCCTTCGCAATCAACGTTTTCCCGGTTCCAGGCGGTCCGTACATCAGTATCCCCTTCGGAGGCTCGATGCCCAGTTTCTGGAAAACTTCGGGATGTTTCATCGGCAGTTCGATCATCTCACGCACCCGGTCGACCTCATCATGAAGCCCCCCGATATCCTCGTACGTGATGCCGGTACCTTTCGCAGAGTCAAACCCGATGACCGGTTTTTCGAGCAGCACGATCTCGGTCAGTTTGTCCACCAGCACCAGCCCTTCCGGTACGGTCTCGGTCACAATGAGCGGCAGCATCTGCCCCCCAAACGTGGACGGTGTCGTCAGGATGGGGATGATATCGCCGAGCAGGATAGGGCGCTTGAACGTCTGCTGCTTCACGATGATATCGGCATCAGGACCGAACTGGACCTCCGAACCCTGCGGTGGTGCAAAAACCACTCGTTCGGCATCTTTTATGGGTGCACGCCTGATCTTCACCCGTTCCCCGATCCCGCTGCCCGCGTTCTGGCGCACATAACTATCGATCCGTATCGTCTCCTGCCCCCAGTCCTGCCGATCAGCGCGCCAGACCTTCGCACCGGTCACTCTCCTGCCCTCGATCTCGATGATGTCACCGGGTGACAATTGAAGCGTCTGAAGGACGTAGGGATCGAGGCGCGCCATCCCCCTTCCCGCATCCTTTGGATACGCCTTTACAACCGTTAATTGAATTTCGTTCATGAATGTCCGCCTGTTAGATTTAGCTTTATGCTCTGATACATTTGTCTGGATTGGCTATAAAGGTTACAGGGCACGGTCGGATTCTCTGTTGAAATCACTATATCGCTAAGTTTTCTTGTCCCCACAGAGTACGCGGGAGTTCGTAGAGAATCGGATAAGTCTTAAAACTCTGCACCTCTGCACATCCTTTACGCCTTTCACGGTGCTAACTCACTTGATTTTCAGACAATGTCGGTTAAAGGAAGTGATGGGGCTGGTGCGATTCGAACACACGATCGACGGGTCTCTCCGAACCCTCGAAGGTCGAGGAGGGCACATCAGTGCTCCAACGGCTCATCACACACCCGCCCCGTCGGGCAGGCATCAGTAGACCCGTTGTTCATCATTTATCCGCTGGAGCCCGTCGCCATACCTGGCTAGGCCACAGCCCCGGTGGGCCCGATGCGATTCGAACGCATGATCCCCGCCGTGTAAAGGCGGTGTCATAACCGACTAGACCACGGGCCCTGCATCTTGATCAAGTGATGTTATGCTTCATAAGATATTCGGTCATGCCGGAGTGTCGCGGCTTGTGGTGCTGACTTAAGCATAACCCCTGATGATTGCGGGAACATGCTCAGTAAGTCGTGGTAAATCAGCACTGAACATGGAAACGATTAGATTAATGAAATCAGTGGAATCTGCGTTAATCTGTGGCTAAAAACCCTTATCAGCCACTGATTAACACAGATGAACACAGATTACAGGTTGTTTGTACTGTTGGTTTCATTTAAAGACCCCATACGCTATTGAGCATGTACGATTCCGGTGCGCATCCGTGCTTCCGGTTTCCCGGGACATTCCCTTATCCAGCTCCTTATGCGCCTGCTTTGCCCCGGTGTACGCGGCAATCCCGTGCTCGGTGCAGAAACGAGTTAGCATCCTGTAAAAGAGCGAATGTTCCCCTGTCGTGATCACTGCATTCCTGTGCGCAACCATCAGGATATCAGGATAACTCCCGCGGATGATCGTCTCTGCACGGATGATGTCTGCTATGCGGTCGATCTTAACAGTATCGCCCGCGCACCAGACCGGAAACTCGATCCGGCTCGGAAGATCACCCATCCGCATGTAAAAGAATGCGATACTGCCCCTGTGCTCTGCATACATATCAAGCACCGATGGGCTGTCTGCGCCGCGGCGGTCGTCCCGGTTGCAGACAAACGCTTTTGTCCGGTCACCCCAGTTCAGCATGCCCGCAAACAAGGCCGGATCGAAGAGTCTTTTCGTCTCGGGAAGTCCATAGATATGGCGCATCATCGTCACGACATCCCTCTGCACGCTCACGTCCACGTATCCGATCGCAGGATTTCCGGTCTCGTTCGATGCGTCGAGCAATCGCCTCATCGCGCCTGTGTATATCTCCTTTACGTTCGCGGGTAGCGCATTGATGTGCGAGGGCACCAGCGTTCCATCGAGCAGCAGGTAGGTCCGGTCGTCGTCCATGTCCGTATCCCGCCCTGTGTCCGTGTCTCTGCCCGAGCCCGTGCCTGTGTGCATCATATCGATTAAGGCATCGCATTCGAGAGCAAAGCGTAGAGCATCCACAAACGTCTTACTGAATGCATACACCTCTGCGTCTGCAAACTCATCAGGCGTGATCAGGGTCGCGCTTGTACGTTGCGCGTACCCGGATTCTTCCGTGTGCCGGTTCCGAACGCTGCCGATCTGCACGACCGCGATCGGGAGACCATAATTTTTATCCGGGTATATCTGGCTGCCGTCCGCAGATCCGACCGCAACACCGGCAAGCACAGAGTCCACCCACTCCATGGCGTCCTGCCGATTGTTCCAGTCCGCAGCCGGACGGAAACGTCTGATGGTCGCTCCCGGCTCAAAGATCCTTGCGCCGCTGTACTGCGGAAGGGCGCTATTTAAGGACGCGTCAGCACGATCCAGATCCGGTATCGATTTTTTGTATTCTTCGAGTTCGCCAGAGGTCCCACGCTCATAGTCAAGGATTGCGGATCTCCGCTCTTCGAACTCGGATGAGAGGTCTGATATGTTGAGCATGGGTGGTGGGCTACCTCAGTTCCGTACAGGCTCGATCACCAGCAGATCCTTCTGGTCTGCAATCTCCTTTAAGAGATCGACAGCTTCCGCAAGTTCGGACTTCCCTACCGCCTCGATGAGCATGTATGCGGATGATTCGCCTTCGATCTTCGGCATCGCAATAGATATGTCGGTAACCTCTGCAAACCCGGTGCGGTCGATGCAGTCGATCGTGTCCTTGATGTCGGTATGTATGATATGCCCGATCAGTATCACGGACACACGTTCGATCAGCGGATTCTCATCGATACTGGCAACCGCTATGCCGCTTTTATCAAGTTCATCGAGCAGTAACTGCCGCTCAGCTTCACCGATCTCGAATACGATCTGTACCGGAATCTTGTTCCTCGAGGTCCTCTGGTCACGGTGATGCACGATGCTTATGATGTTGCCGCTGAGAGCTGAGAGTGGCTTCAGTGCTGCCAGAAGCTGCCCCGGCTTATCCTGCAGTTCAAGGGTTGATGCGATTCGCATTGGTGATGATATGGTTTTTTGAGTATAATAATCTTGACGCACACCCGGGCTGCCAACTGACCGGCAAAAGGTAAATACATCTGCCCGCCAATATATTAGATATGATCGATGCCATCGCCAGACTCTTTGAATCAATACCACCATCGGTTGCGACCATGCTCATGGCGGCGCTGCCGGTTGGCGAACTTAGGGTAGCAATCCCGGTAGCAATCGGGGTCTACGGCATGGATCCATTGACTGCATACGTCCTTTCAGTGATCGGGAATATGCTGCCGGTCGTGCCACTTTTACTCTTTCTCGAATCGGTATCAAATTACCTGCGGCGGTGGGTCTTCTGGGATGTCTTCTTCAACTGGCTATTTACGCGCACATACCGCCGGCACAACGGACAATTTGAGAAATACGGAACCATCGCGCTTCTCCTCTTCGTGGCGATTCCCCTGCCGGTCACAGGCGCATGGACCGGATGCGCGGCGGCATTCGTATTCGGGATACAGTTCAAACACGCGTTTCTCGCCATCCTCGGAGGCGTCGTGCTTGCCGGAATCCTCGTTACGAGCGTCGTACTCGGCGGGGTGGGAATCCTCGATCTACTGTAAGGGATTGCCACGAATTCCGCCCCCCCCTCCTGCCTGCCACAACTCTTTAGTAACCAGTCTCGCATAGTCCCACTCATGAAGATACTACTCATCGGCAGTGGCGGCAGAGAGCATGTGATCGCAGAGGCTATCGCACGCAGCAGACGCGACCCGGAGCTCTATGCAGTGATGAGCAGAAAGAATCCTGGCACCGCGGGATTGTGCAAGGAGTTCCTCATCGCAGACGAGAGCGTGGACTCAGTCCTCCCGTACGCGAGATCGAAGGGGATCGATGTCGCAGTGATCGGTCCTGAAGCACCGCTTGCGCTCGGGCTTGCCGATGCGCTCGAAGACGAAGGCATCCCGTGTCTCGGACCGCGGCTTGCTCCGGCGCAGATCGAACTTGACAAGGCGTGGGCCCGGATGTTCATGCGGAGGCACGGGATTAGCGGGTGTCCCGCGTTTGAGGTCTTCGAGGCGGGCGATTTCGAGGGTGCACATGCGTTTATCGAGAAACTCGGCGATGTCGCTGTAAAGCCAACCGGTCTTACAGGCGGAAAGGGTGTCAAGGTGATGGGCGATCACTTCGAGATTAAGGGTGCGAAAGAGTACACATCAGAACTTCTACGCACCGGATCTGTCGTTATCGAGGAGAATTTGAAGGGCGAGGAGTTTACCGTGCAGGCATTTTCAGATGGAAAGACGCTTGCGTTTGCGCCTGCTGTACAGGATCACAAACGCGCTTACGACGGAGATAAGGGACCGAATACCGGCGGCATGGGTTCTTACACGGACGCGGGGAATATCCTTCCGTTTATGCGCGAAGCGGATTACGAAGAAGCCAAGGCGATCATGCGCGATACTATAAAAAGTATCAAAGAGGATGTCGGCGCGTACAAAGGCATACTGTACGGTCAGTTCATGATAACAGCGAAAGG
The DNA here is from genome assembly GCA_003661105.1 of Methanosarcinales archaeon. Classification (GTDB taxonomy): domain Archaea; phylum Halobacteriota; class Methanosarcinia; order Methanosarcinales; family Methanogasteraceae; genus Methanogaster_A. The sequence continues at coordinate 7,145 of QMVM01000083.1, forward strand.
GATTAAGGTAATTGAGTTTAACGCACGGTTCGGCGATCCCGAGGTGATGAACATTCTCCCGCTGCTCCGCACCGATTTTGTAGACATCCTCTCAGCGGTTGCAGATGAGACGCTTTTCGATCTGAATGTCGAATTTACACGCCTTGCAACCGTCTGCAAGTATGCGGTTCCAGCAGGTTATCCTGAAAATCCTGTAAAAGACACTGTTGTCGAGATAGGTGATATCGGAGATGCCACGTTCTTCTATTCGAGTGTGTATGAGCAGGACGGGGTCGTATACACCACAGGATCACGCGCGATTGCCGTTGTCGGGGCTTCTCAGACTATAGCAGAGGCAGAGAAGATCGCATCTCACGGACTTGCCGGAATACACGGCGATCTGGTTGCGAGATCCGATATCGGGACTGCGGCACTGATCGATAAGCGGATCCGGCACGCAGCAGAAATGCGCGGTTCATGATATTGAGGTGTTAACATTCTCAAGACGGAGCATCGATGTCTTCGACATTAATCGAGTTCCTTGCATTCGGGTTTTTAATCGGACTCACAGGCGCTACCGTGCCGGGACCCATGCTCTTTGCAACGATCGATGCATCGCTCCGGCGGGGCTGGACTGCCGGTCCCGAGATCGTGCTTGGACATGCGCTTGTAGAGGTCGTGATCTGCGCCCTGATCTTTATCGGGTTTACGATCGCAACTGACACGATCTGCTGGTTCGTATCGATAGCGGGAGGCGGGGCTCTTGTAGTTTTTGGGATGATGACCATCAACTCATCGAAAGATGCGACGTTTGCGGTGGGTGGGGGCAATGCAGGGGGCGCAGTAGCGGCAGGCGTTCTGACCTCGGTTTCAAACCCCTACTTTCTTTTCTGGTGGCTCACCGCCGGAAACGGTCTGGTCATGGACGGGCTTGCGATCAGTATTACTGCCGCCGTGCTCTTCGTTACCGGGCACTGGATCGCTGATCTGACATGGTACACTCTCGTTTCGGTATCGTCAAGCAGGGGGCGGCGGGTGATGTCTGACCGCACCTATAAGCGGATGCTTGTCGGCTGCGGCATCTTTCTCATCTGCTTCGGGATGTACTATCTGGCAGGGGTGTTTGTGTGAGATCGTGCTCGTGGAGAATTTTTAATTTGTTCTGGTCGGTTGAAAACATGACGCCAACCCGGCAAATACAAATATGATTAGATGGGTGTAATCAGTGAAATCTGTGTTAATCTGTGGCTAAAACAGTATCAGCC
>QMVM01000084.1 GCA_003661105.1 Methanosarcinales archaeon
CGGCAGCTTCACTGTTGCAGAGATCACCTTTGAGGCACTCAAGGTTGGAGAGAGCCCGCTTGACATTGAGATCGTAACACTCACGGATTCAAGCCCTCAGACCAATTACCTCGCCCACTCGATATGCAATGGCACAGTAACCATCTGTTAGACGTGGAAGAGATGGATACAATTTTCAGCAACCTGATCGGGTAGACGCATTAGCGGACGTTGGGCGGGTGGTAATGATGCCATCCCCCACCATCCGCAACTTCTCGGTTTCCATACGGTCAATCGCTATGCTGGTGATGTGAACGGCAACACGGCTAAACCAGAACCGACATCAACAACAACGATACATCGACCTACTTGAGTTGGTTCAAGTAAAACCAAAACACTTATAAACTTAAAGTGCATTTGTTTCAAATCATATCAATCTGATTACGAAAAACGACGAGAGTGAACCACAGAATGAGAAACCCCTTTTCTGATAAAATAAAAAGGAGACGGAACAAATGAAAATAGCTATAGGAATGACAGGGATCATCGTGGTTGCGATGATCTGCATGGCTGCACCCGCAATGGCGCATCCGGCGACTCCGTTTATAGTCGATGGACATATATATACTTCAGATAACAATCCCTGTAATGGTTCGTGGATTCGTATAACGAACCTGAATACAGATGTGGTGTGGGATGCCGAGAATGATTCGGGATCAAACTACTACCAACTTAAGATCACCAGTGATGACGTGAGTGTAGATGATGTCATGCATTCTGACATAACGGGATGCTACCGGTCAGAGACAGTTGAACATACCGTGACTGCGGATGAGATCGGCGGATTTACAGAGGATATAACACTTGAACCTGTTTCCGAATCAGATCTTTTGATTACCAGAAGCTATAAAACTCTCGTTGGTGCTGACGACTTCACAGTAACTTATACGATCTGCAACTGGGGCAGCGATCATGCTGGCGCAAGCACTACACGGATCTATGTAGATGGTGTCTTTGTCACAAGCGATTCCGTTCCAGCTCTTTCGGGCGGTGAGACCTACACCAGCACAGTCGGACCGTTCGGGCGTCCGTGCGGCGCGATCATCAATGTCACGGTTTGTGCAGACGGTGATGAGATAGTCGAAGAGGGTTACGAGACGAACAACTGTCTTGAAAGCGTATCCACATTCAAAGCGCCGGATCTCGTCATAACCGCGATCAATACATCGGATTATATCTGCTACAATACAATCACTCATGTCAACGCAACGGTCGAGAATACCGGAGATGCCGATGCAGGCACGTTTGATCTGGCTCTGAAGATAGGTGATACTGTGATCGATGAGGTCACTCTTACGTCACTTGCCGTATCTGCAAGCGAAAATGTGACATTTACATGGACGCCGGAATCATGGGGGATGCTCGATCTGACAGTGACTGCAGATCCAGGTGGTGTCCTCTACGAACAAGACCGAACAAATAACAGCCGTACGGTTCAGGTGCTGGCACGGATAGGTGATCTCGTCCCGGTAAAAATCGAACCAAAGACGATTCCTCTTAACTATCCAGGTTACGTAAGGGCAATAATCAGAAACAATGGCACGATGGACGTTCCCGCATTCAAGGTCACGATGAAGGCTGGTGACACACTCCTTGGAACGAAGACGATCTGGTCGCTTGGTGCTTACGAAGAAGATGTTGTGTGGTTTGAGTGGATGCCTGCATCAGCCGGAGCGTTTGACATGGTAGTAACTGTGGATCCGGAGAATGTGATCGAGGAGTCGGACAATTCAAATAACGACCGAACGGTTGCGGTAGAGGTTGCCGAACCGGGTATCATTCGCGTGCCAGAAGACTATGATGAGATATGCGAGGCAATAGATCACGCGTCAAATGGAACAGTTATACTCGTATCCCCTCCCGTCGATGGTAACGCCTATTGCGGACCGCTTGTAACGATCCCTGAAAGTCTGTCTGATATCAGACTCATTGCAAACGGAGAGGTTGTTATAAAATGCACCGCAAAGGGCTGTAATCAGGTTACAGTCAATGGGACCGGATGCACGATTCAAGGATTTGGTATAACTGGAGGGGGCGGTGGCAGTAGCTGGCCAAACCATCCTGGAGCAGGTATCATGCTACACGGTGCGTACAACACCATCAGTGACAATCACATATACGCTACATGCTATGGCATGAAATTTCACAACGCTTCGTACAATCTGGTCGTGAACAATACAATAGGAAATCCTGCCTGCATGACCCCGCCAGAACTATGGGGAAACTACAATCAGATCGTAAACAACACCTGCGAGGGTTTCGATATCCATTGGGTGAAGCCTGCATCACATAACACGCTCAGTGGAAATACATTCACGTACTACCCAGGTCTACGGGGTTCCAACAACCTGATATATAACAACAGATTTTTGAATGACACCATATTGGAATATGGAAATATCTACAACGTCCCAAAGACGCCTGGAACAAACATTGTGGGAGGACCGTATCTCGGCGGAAACTACTGGAACGACTATTCAGGAGTTGACAAGGACGGAGACGGAATCGGTGACACGCCGCATTCGTATGACCAGTTGCCGCTTGTGGAGCGAACTCCAATGATGGGAGACGTCACCGGCGATGGCAGGATTACATCAGCAGATGCTGCAATCATTCTGCAAATGGCAGTTTCCGGAGAGTATTCAAAGGTAGCTGATGTAAGTTGCGATGGTTGTGTCACCTCGCTTGATGCACTGATGATCATCCTGCAACAGATCAAAGCGACCTGAACAGCGAAAGCAGGATGATGAATAATACCTCTTGCACTTCATTGTGCTGGTCTGCGCAGCAGGCATCCCGCATGTTGCGGCACAAACCGCTACCGGCGGTCATCAGCGGGTTGACATATTATGAAAATGGGATGGAATGCAACAATTTCACACCCCATATAACTAACCTGAACACAAGCACGACATAGCAGGCAGATACCCAAGGGCGGAGGCAACTACTGCAGACCCATGCTCGATGGATCAGAGGCGCAGCCAGGAGATATTCTGCAATTTTTTTAGGAATGTGGATGCAGACACCTTAAATACCTCCCTGTATACGCTGGATGGTGCCGATCAGTCGGGTATGCGCTACGATATCACATTCATATCCATGGATGTCACCGTATTGGTACTTGATATGAACAGAACCGGTGAATGTGACCATATAGCAGATGTTAATGATGACGGTTACCTGACGTTACTCGACGCGCTGATGATTCTGCAGGCAGCGTCAGGAGCAAGCGGGATCACATAAATAGCAGCATCGATACTTCTGCTGCCAAGAATCGGCGATTGAGCGGAAGTATCTACTGTTTTGAGAAGTATCTACTGTTTTGTCTTCCGGTGCTGCATCGATCTGACCCGATTTTACGAAAACAGAACCGAAACGTTTATAGGTATAAAGTATATTTGATTTGCATCAAGATAATTTGGTCAAAAATGTGATATGGACGCAATAATGAAAAGAATATCTTATATGTTGCTGCCCTTTCTGCTATGCATCTTCGGCATCACACTCGCGGCAGCAGCGCAGCCATCAGCACCATTCGTTGTTATGGGGCAAGCATCTTATGAAAACGGAATTGCATGTAGCAACTTCACACTTACGGTAATGAACCTGAACACGAGCGAGAACTGGAATGCAGACACCCATGCTGGTTATAACTACTACAAACTCGCGCTCGACAGGTCAGATGTCCATGCAGGAGATGTGTTACAGTTCACTGCCAGAAATACGGATGCAGACACCATAAACATCTCCGAATACCGGCTGAACGATACGGATCGGTGGGGTTTACAATACAACATTACTTTCGTCTCAGTAGATGTTATTGTATTGACACTCGATCCGGACGGACTGATTCATTACCAGCCAGTCTTTATGAAGAACGAGTCCGCCGCCACAGTCTTCAATGTCACAGCGATTGCGTGCGAGCTATTAAACCAGACGTTCGAATCCGCCGGAAACAACGTAACCCGGGTCGACGGAATAGAATGCCCTGTGGTGCATCTCCACGGCGGATCGGATGGATGGATGAATGCGACACAGGATCAACGCCTGAAGAGTGGAGAGATCATCATCTGGAGCTGCGAGGATGAAGAACTTCCTGAACTCTCTTTTGTACTTCTTCCCGATCTCTCGATACTCGGTGAAATGACGATCGGCTCTGATCCGCATGCGAAATTCATGACCACGGTGGAGGCAACGATATCGAACAGTGGCGTGCCTGTTTCGGATGACTTTGATGTGGCACTTGTGGAGGATAGTAGAGTGATTGATATCCGGACACTGCCACCGCTTGACTCAAGGGGTGATACGACTGTCACGTTTGAGTGGGCGGCTGAAGACTCCGGAGACCACACGATCGGCATCAGAATCGATCCTGATTATCTGGTTAATGAGCGGGATGAGTGCAACAACGAGGTATCGACAGATGTGGCGGTACAGGAGGCGGCGACCATCAAGGTGCCGTATGATTATCCGACCATCCAGTGGGCTGTGGATAATAGCACAGAATATACTATAATTTATATTGGCGAAGGTGAATACGAAGGTCGGGTTATCATAACGGACAGAGATCACCTGAAGCTACTTGGCAGTGGCGAAGACATAAGAATCATAGTCCATGGCGGCCCCGCCGGACGCGCCAGACCCAATCTGATAGGGATAGTAGGCTCAAGCGATATCGAACTCGATGGATTTGCAGCAATGGTTGATTCATCGTCTGGTGGAAGTCAATTTCCCGAGGGATGGCGGGCAATCAACATCCAGGAGTCCGAGAAGATCACACTCACAAATCTTCTGCTGACGCACGCTTCATGGGATGATAGATGTCCCCTCATAAGAATCGAGGGTTCGACAGACTGTTTGATAGCAGATAATTTCATATCAGGCAGTCGGTCTCCTGCCGGTTGGGCGGTACGTATGGCAACGTCAGGCGTCTTGATCGCATCAGACAACACCACGATTTGCAGAAACATGATTTCCAACTGCCAGTACACGGTTAAATTACAGGGAGACAACAACACAGTCTACGCCAACAATCTATTCTTCTCAGAAGCCGGGAATAGCCCGGAAAACGTGTTCGCAATAGATGCCGGGCATAACAATCACTGGAACTCCACGATTCCAAGAAGTTACAGATACAACAACACAACCTTTGTGAATTACACGGGGAACTACTGGGATGGTTGGATAGCAGAGGATCTCGATTGCGATGGAATCTGGGACCTACCATACAACATCAGCGATAACGCAAGCGATTATCACCCGCTCCGCACGCCTTATGCCGAGGAGTACGCCTTAAACATCAAGTCGATCTCACTACCAAACCGAATCTACACCGGACAGAACAACACGATCATTGCGGTAGTCAATCAGGATTCGCAGAGGATAACGGATATCACAATAAATCTCACGATCAACAGCGAGGTGGTCAAATCAAGAGAGGTCAAACTGATCAGGGCATCGCCGGATACCTTCAGATTCAACTGGAATCCAGATAAAACAGGCGTCTACAACATATCAATCGGCGCATCCATCGATGATTCGATAGGGTCGTTTACGGCGCGCAGATCCCTCTTTGTGGACGTATCCGAACCACCGTACAACTGTTCAGACAACCTAACAGATGCCCTTGCGTTCCTGCGAGATAAACAGACCCCGGGAAGCGGCAGCATCGGAGGGTTCTCCACCACGGCATGGGTGATGCTTGCGTTCTCTGCTGGCTGGGAGGATTCTGATATTAAGACCAAATACGGTAGAACGTCTGCAGGATACCTGTCGGGTTATCCCTCGATTCCGTACAACGATTTCGTGCTCGCAACCTTTGAGGACTGTGCACGCACGTTACTTGCCATAAGCATGCTCGGGGACGTCGACCCAACGAACTTCGGGAACGTGAACTACTTAACGATGGTAAAATCGTACCACGACGGCGTCCAGTTCGGCGATCCCACCTCTGTTGCCGATGACGCGCTCGGCATTCTCGCACTCACTGCGTGTGGCGATAGAAGCGCCGCAGAGAGGATCGACAAGTCACGAGGTTACATTACATCTCATCAGAACGAGGATGGTGGCTGGAGCAAGATCATCAAAGAACCTGCCCGGAATGTTACCGAAGGGAACACGACGGACGGAAACACAACAGATGGCAACACCACGATCGGAAACACGACCGTAGAGATCATAAGCGATATTAAGACGACCTCGCTTGCCATTCAGGCACTCGTGGCAGCAGGCGAACCCCCCAATTCTAATGTTATCCTGAATGCATCGGCATTCCTCCGCAGAAATATCGGTTACGATGGCAACCTTTCTGATGCGATCACAACCGCGTGTGCGGTGCAGGCGATTGTTGCCATGGGCGAGAATCCGTTCGAATGGAGGAATGCAAGCGTAAACGAAAGCGCAACTCCGGTCGATTATCTGATGAGCCTGCAGCAGCCCGACGGATCGTTCAACTACACCGCGAACATCTCTTTCTTCCCGAGATCTACCACCGCAAAGGTGGTCCCTGCGCTTGCGGCGTGCTCATATCCCCCGAGGATTACGGATATTGATTCATATCCGCTGCCGGATATATCCCCGACCGGCAAAATCGATTTTCCCGACACCATCTATGTAAATACCAGCTGCACCGTGCACGGAACACTGCGGTGCAACGGCGGGATGTTCAATGTATCTCTCCTTGAGTACGGCGTGCCCGCATCCGTAACAGAGGTCCGATCGATATGGTACGACCCTGTGCCGCTTAATATTCCATTCTCGCTCGAATGGGCGCCGTCAAGGAATGGATCCATAAACATAACCGTCTTTGTCGATTCGGATGGTAGGGTCGATGAGAGGTATGAAAATAACAACAATCTGACGAGAGGGGTCTACGTAAACCTCCCTGACCTTGCGATCGCGGATGCGGATGTGGAACTTCCTGACCCGATCTATGTGAACGTAACGAACACAATCAACGCAAGCATCTCTGGAATAACGGATGAGCATTTCAACGTCTCATTCGTTGCAGATGGCACGGAGGTGGACCGAAGAAGGATTGAAGGTATAAGGGGTAGTACCAATCTCTCTTATAGGTGGAGACCAGGTACCAAAGGCAACCATACCATCTCGATGGTCGCAGATCCGGACGGCGAGGTGCGGGAGGTGTGTGAGACGAACAATGCAGCCACACTCGATTGCACGGTTATCTTACCCGATCTGGTGCCCATCGGTCTGATCCCGGACGTAGCATTCGTACGCGCCAGAAACAATATTACAGTTACTATAAACGGCACTGCCGAGGAGTTTAATGTCTCGCTTATGGAAAACGGCACCGTGGTTGCGAATGCCACAAACATCACCTGCTATGGGCAGACGAGCGTAAATCTCACGTACAAGCCGACGAGTCTCGGGAACCATACCATAACAGCGGTCATCGATTCGGATGGTGACATTTTAGAGACGAATGAGAGTAATAACAACTTGAGCAGCGTCATAAACGTGACACTGACCGATCTCGTCCCGCTCAGGATACTTCCGGATATCGTGTATCTGAACAAGACGAACCGGATGACCATACCTGTTACCGGAACTGCCGAGGGGTTTAATGCGACTCTCATAGCGTACGCACGAGACAGGCCTGGCGGCACGATCACGGTCTGGGACGAGACCGGAAACGCCACCAATCTTACAAACCCAACGATCATCAATGCGACTGACCTTGACACCTACAATAACGGAAATCTGACAATATGGTGGCAGCCTGACTTTCAGGGGTGGTACAACCTGACTGTGATCGTGGATCCGGATAACGATGTGAACGAGAAAAACGAGAGCAACAACAACCTCACAGGAGTGATGTTTGTCGCAAACGAGATTCAACTGGAACTCATATCCCCGAGAGGTGGTGAGATATGTGGCGGAATCCATCCGATCAAATGGAAGGCACTCCACGATAAGAATCTGACAATCGACCTATTCTACAGCTCGAACTACGGGATTAAGTGGACTGTGCTCGCGTCGAACCTGACGTGCGACCCGAGACTGACTGCAAATCTAACAGAGAATCTGATCGGGGCGGATAATGCTACTAATACTACTGATGCGACCAACATAAGCAACACGACCAATCCAACACACGCTGTAAATTATAATGGGGTCTATCTGTGGGACACTACAAACCACACCGATGGGGAGTATCTGATCAGGATTACGGCACGGTGGTACATCCTTGAGGCGGCGTATACCTCAAACACAGTCATAGTCTTAAATGA
>QMVM01000085.1 GCA_003661105.1 Methanosarcinales archaeon
CCGCGCAGGCACTGCAAAAACACTTCCGACCGCGCCGACCGCCGCATACTCGCGATAGCCGCCCAGAGTCACGAACCCTGCATTGAACTGCGAGGGTCTTCTCATTGATACCGCATCTCTTTCGGTCATAATAACTCAACAAACTCAGCTACACTCAGCCCTGCGGTTCATCAGCCTGCATTTGTTACCTCCCCTTAAACAGCTTTATCATCTTCACATAGAATTATAATAACGCACCACCTTCATACGGCTCCAAGATCACATGCACTCGCAATCCATTCTTTGCAGCAAAACTCATCAGTTGAACCAGAGCGTCCTTGGGTATTGTTGTTTCATCTACACGAACTGCCTGTCGATTGTCAACGCGAATCTCTGAGGAGCAGTGAATGTCTCTTCCTTTGCTCTTTTCCTGTCTGCGTTGCTCACGTATCCACATTATGAGATTCTCCGCAAACTTTTCCATCACCTTCGCCACGAAGATATCCCTGCTATATGACAGAACAGCAATCAGGAGCTCCCACTCGTGACGTCGAACCACTTTAACTGTGATCTTGCCTCCCTCTTCACCAAGCCTATCGGGCTATTGGGTAAGGAAGGACAAAAGGGGACAAAAATCGAGATTGTTGACGTTTACTACTTTTTTCGTTGGATCGGCCCGGTAAATAGCAAAATTCATCTGGTGTTCGTGATAGTTCGACCTATCGAGTTCACTGGGGTTAAACTCCCACAGAACTCGCGCCTTGCGACCAAAGTCTTTGATCTCAAGACAGCGCACACCTGCCCACTCCAACTCGTCGGGCTCTTCAGAGGATAGACATTCTGTGAGATAGATAAGTTGGCGTTCATGTCCAATGAGGAGGATCGTTTTCAGATTGCTATGCTTACTCAGCATCGTTACGAGCTGATCTATCACCGAATAGCCCTTATGCGCTAAGAGCTCGCTGGTGGTGACTGTGGCTTCTACCTCAAGCGAATCCCGAACGATCTCTGCGGTCTCAAATGCTGGGCGATACGGGATCGCAAGCAGAAGCTCAATCTGAGCACCGCCAAGTTTCGTCCTAATTTCGTCAGATGCCTTCTGTGCGTGTTCTCTACCGACTGTGGTGAGAGACTGCTCCATTTCTGGAGAACTCGATTCCCTGTCCCTCTCCGAATGCCTCATCAAGATAAGTTTCATCCTTCTTTGCCTCCTCTTCTATTATCTTCTTGCCCCTTTTCGCCGCAATATTTTTACATATATTTTTTATTTAACCCACTATATCAGTCACTATACCCCGCACTTAAGTACAAGGCTTGTGCACCCGCGATTTCGCATTCGGTTTGGCTGCACCTATGTAATCAGCCAGTGGCAAACATACGCACCGATCGCGAAGCTCTCCTCGTTCCATGCTATGCAAATTGAAACTTATCCCACACAAATCTGACTGCGCAGTCTGCTTTTTCGGTCGGAGAGGCTGACGAATGCCAATACAGGCGCCCCCCTCCGCTCCACTCACACCACCACCCACGCCGCAACAAAGACCGCCACGATCCCGACGATGTCCCCAATCGCGGTGATGAGCGGGATCACGACATCATCGGGATCGAGTCCGTGCCTGTGCGATACGAATGCGATGATGATAGTTGCGGCGAAGACCACGACCATCTCGATGCATCCTGCGATCACTGTTATCTTGAGCAAGAGTCCGTACACGACGTCGATACTCAGCAGAATTGCAGCCGCCCAGACTGTCACACTGAGCACCAAGCACGACACGCATCCGATCACCAGACACGCTATGATGTTGTTTCTGACCACCACGCCCCCGGCCGGCTCGACAAGACCTAGATGAAACGCAGACGAGAGTCTTGCGCCAAGAATGCTGCCTGTATCGCCGCCAACCTTGATAAGTGGGGGGATCAGGATCAGAAGCACAGGATATGCAAGGAGCAGGTCCTGCCCGGCATGGAGCAGTTGACCTGCCGTGATGCTGATGATTGCAGCAACGAGGAGAACAGGGAGCCCACGCTTCACGATTCCGGTCACAGTGTAATATGCCATATCCGGATCACCACCTCTGCAGCACAGAAGACCATAAGCATCGTGATAACATCGCCGAGCGTGCCGAGCGCAGGTGTAGTGACGTTGTCCGGATCGATGCCATGCCTGAATGCGCCAATCGTTATAACAACCGCAATTATAGCGAGAATCAAGCCGGACGACACCCCCGCAAAGACCGCGATCGAGACGAGCACAACCACCCCGACACTTTCCATACCGAGCGCAACTGTGAATAGGTGGGCAAGTATCCCTAGCACAATCGACATGATCAGACTCAACGTCAGCGAACCTGCCACGTTGTTTATGAGTTCCGGGTTCCGTTCGATCCTGCTGATCAATCCAAGATGTATCGCACTTCCGAGACGGGATCCGAGCGTGCACGAGATGTTGCCGCGCATTCCGAGTATCGCAGGCACGAGTACCAGCAGCCCGGGAATCATCTCGATCGCATCGATCATCTTAACCAGTATGACTCCGGCAAAGACCCCACCGATGGTGCAGACGAGTTCGAAAGGCAGCGCCTCACCAACGATGCTCTTTACACTCGTGTACCGATCAAGGTAGTCGTCTCGCTCCGGCATAGTAATATCATCGGATGCAAGATATTAAAATGTGGCGGACGGGCTGGTTTGTAGGATTGGGGGTGAAAAGACATATACACGGTACAGTCAAATAATTACGTTGGAGAGGTTGCAAATGATCAGTAAGATACATCTCAAGAACTTCAAGGCACTGAGAGATACAGGGAAACTTGAGATTAAGCCTATAACATTTCTCGTTGGTCCGAATAGCTCGGGAAAAACCAGCCTGATTCAATCCATTCTGGCGTTAAGACAGACTGTGCGGAGTCAGGACCCGAACACGCCTCTGATTTTAGATGATGGTTACGTCAATCTTGGCTCCTACCGGGATGCGGTCTTCGGGCACGATGAAAAAAAGGAGATATGTATAGGTTTTGAAGCGGGTGAAAATAGGTGGGAAATAGTTTTTTCCGTATATAGAAGTGGTAATAACCAGGGAGCAATCTACCTGAAGTCGCTTGATTTTGATGGTGAGAATGTATCCCTGCCACAGAAAGAGAAGGGAAAACTCGCCAAAAAAAGCATCAATTTCTCAATAAGAAAAAAAGGGAGAGGTGGCGGACATTTTATCACTACAGACGATGAAGAAGACTTCGGTGAACAACCCATAGAATTATTAAAATTTTATGGAATTCTCTTTAAGAACTACAAAGATCCCGGTAAATACCTTAAATATCTATGGGCGCATCCCTCACTTTTATTCGCAAACACGGTAGCGGGTAATTTGATAGAAGATATTTTTAAGAATATCCATCATGTTGGTCCGAGCAGGGATGAACCAGAGAGAACATACACAGCTACGGGTGCATCCCCTCCGGAGGTTGGGAAATGGGGGGAAGGATCGGTTAATATCCTTCTTTTGAGAAAAGGGCTCCGAGAGACAGTTGGAAAGTGGCTGAAGATATTTGAGATTTCCATAGACTTTGATCTGGAAGAACTAAGCGGAAAAACCGGAGGGTCTACCAATACCTATAAAATAATGCTGATTGACCCCAATACTAAAACAGAGGTTAATTTGGTCGATGTTGGGTTTGGGGCAAGCCAGATCCTCCCTATAATCGTAGAGGGTTTCAATGCCCCAAAAAACGCCCTATTAATGATCGAAGAACCGGAAATACATCTTCATCCGCGGGCACAGGGTACGATGGGTGATCTTCTGGTAGATATAGCAAAATTTAATGAGAAAAAGCTCATTGTAGAGACGCATTGTGATTTATTAATTCGGAGGGTGTGTAAAAACATTCTTCAAAAGAAGATCGATCACACGGACGTGGTAATCTATTACTTTGAACCAACGGAAAACGGAACCGAAATTAAGACGATAACCATCAACAAAAATGGTCAATTCGAAAACTTCCCGGATGGCTTCTTCGAAGAGAGCTTTGAAGAGGCGATGGAGATGGCAGAACTTATGTCACCAGAGGAGTGATCTTTTTGACCCGGCTTGTGATCGATGCCAATGTTCTGGGCGATGTCTGCCGCGATGAAGATAACGCAAGAGATATCCTTGATATTGTACGAAAGAGAGGTCTGACTGTAATTTTTTGTACGGAGATATCAAACGAATATAAACCACTATTCAAGCATCCGGACTGTAAAAAACACAGAAAAATGCTTCAGGAGTGGTATACGCTCATGATATCCAAGTTCGGTAAGAAGGTCAACGTCGAGAGCGGTACTGTGAACAGATGCTTCTCTGATCTAATAAAGCGAAAGAGGTTTACGGAGAAGGATATAGTCTATGTGAAAGCAGCAAAGAAGATAAAAGAGAGGGATAAGATTCTGATCGCTTATGAATGGCATTTTCAGAATGCGGATTCCTGTATCAAACAATTGGGAATCAGAAGACTTGATCTTGATTGCGCGGTTGATTTCCTGAATGCGATGTGACCACCCCCTCGCACGACCCGAATATCCGCTTTAAGAGCCGCATAATCCTGTATTTGATCGGCAGCGCCTCACCAACGATGCTCTTTACACTCGTGTACCGATCAAGGTAGTCGTCTCGCTCCGGCATAGTAATATCATCGGGTGCAAGATATTAAAATGTGGCGGACGGGCTGGTTTGTAGGCTGTAAGTTAATCTTTTAACCCCTCGTTCCAATACTAACACCGATGAATAAATCGACATTTGAGATTACAACATCGATAGGCGCGGTACTCCTCTTTATCCTGATGTGCGTCGTATTCAACAGCATCAACGCAGGAGGTGTTGGTTTTCTGGCAGCACTACTACTATTCATCCTCGTAATCAGTGCGGCAGGACTCAAACTGGCTGATTTTGGCGAATAACGATGGCTGTCAGCACCCATTGCATAAGCTTCTCAACAGGCGGGAATGCAGATATCATCGACATAACAGATGATGTCTCTGACGCGCTCTCAAAGTCCGGACTTTCCGGCGGAACCGCCACGATATTCGTGCCCGGAGCTACTGGTGCGGTGACAACGATCGAGTACGAATCCGGCTTGATCTCTGATCTTGTAGATATGCTTGAGCGGATTGCGCCGCAGAACATCGAGTATGCGCACAACCTGAAGTGGGGTGATGGCAACGGACACTCCCATGTGCGGGCAGCGCTGCTCGGTCCGAGTCTCTCTGTGCCGTTTTCCGGTGGCAGGATGCAACTCGGGACGTGGCAGCAGATCATCTTCATCGATCTGGACAACCGCCCAAGAGACCGGAAGTTGATCGTGCAGATCGTCGGGGAATGACCCACGCAGCATTCTACGGATCGATCAGGACGAAAATGGGGGGTTTTTGCGATAACCTGGTCTTTGGGAACGGTTACGATCGATGCGTATGTTTGCTGCTGGATGATTACGCGCAAGACTTCGGTGCGGCCAGACCCAATGCGGAGTGAAGCCGTTGGCAAAATACATCGAAACAATGCTCTGTTTGCGGCGGCATCCAACCGATGCTACTCTCACAGCGGACATACAAATGTCCCGACTGTGGGGCGGTCATGGGTCGGGATCACAACGCCGCAATCAACATCAAAAACAGATATGTACGGGCGGACTGCCCGGAATTAACGCCTGTGGAGAAAGGTTGCATGAGCAACTGCTATGAATCAGGAAGCCCCGTTACTTGTAGCGGGAGGAAGTCACTGGGAGGATTTTGATAGTTGTATTGATAAGGGTGATGCTATTAAAGGCATCTTTCATGCTGCAGAGACTGTGGGGCGGAAGTATCTTGACCGGCAAGTGTATCAAACGCTTCGCAGTGAAACATATCATTCTATTCTGCGAAGAATGGGCAAATTACCTTTAGAAGCAAAATTCAGGAGGAAAGAACTTGTAAAAGAAATGAACGAGTCAGAGCGCAGAAATTTTGATAATTTTCGTCAAAGAATGGAAGAGCTTGGAGTTTTGGCAAAGGAAGAAGTTAGAGGTGAGTATAGGTTTTCCAATGAGCTGTTCAGGTTATATGTAATGATTGAAGCGCTTATAGCTGAGGAAAGGGGGTGAAAAATCCATATACCTCGACCACTCACCTCTATCGTGCTTATACTAACACGCGATCTCCCGCGTCATGACGCCCGCAATTCATTGTGGGGTTTGGTGACTCAAAGCTGCCCAACCACAGCCATAACCCTATCGATCTCGCTTTCCGTGATCACAAGCGGCGGCAGGAACCGGAGCACGGTATCGGCAGTGCAGTTAAGAAGTACGCCGCGTTCTCTTGCCATATTCACCAGATCGCCACACCCGGTCTCGAAATCGATCCCGACCATAAGCCCGATACCGCGCACCTCTTGCACATGGTTTCCGGCAAGCGACTCAATCGATTGCAAACCCTCTCGGAGATGGATACCAAGCGTCCTTGACCGCTCCACAAGCCCCTCGTCCCTGATCACGCCAATCGTTGCAAGAGCGGCTGCACATGCAAGCGGACTCCCCGCGAATGTTGCACCGTGTTCGCCGCGCCCAAATGTCAGATCCTCGCGCGACGCCATCGCTCCGATTGGAAATCCGCTGCCGAGTGCCTTTGCCATGGTCATGATGTCCGGCACAATCCCGTAATGTTCGTAAGCAAACCATGCGCCGGTTCTCCCAAACCCGGTCTGGACCTCATCGAGGATTAGCAGGACATCGTTTGAGTCGCAGATCTCCCGCACCTCGCGGAGATAATCCGTGGACGCTATGTGGATTCCACCCTCCCCCTGGACCGCTTCGAGGACTACGGCTGCCGTATCCGGCGTGATTGCCTCAGCGACCGCTGCCGCATCGTCGTATTTCACGAATGTGACGCCCGGGATGAGCGGCTCGAAGGGTTTTCGGTACTTCTCTGTGTGTGTGAGACTGAGTGCTCCAAGCGTCCTTCCATGAAACGAGTTCTCGCTTGCGATGAAATCGGTTCTCCCTGTGCTACGGCGCGCAAGTTTCATGGCAGCTTCGATCGCTTCAGTGCCAGAGTTACAGAAGAATATGCGATCGAGCCCGGTCAGATAGTTAAGTTCCTCAGCGAGTTTTATCTGCGGCTCGGTGTAGTAGAGGTTCGAGGTGTGTATAAGCGTCTCCGCCTGCGTCCGGATCGCTTCAACAACTTTCGGGTGGCAGTGCCCGCAGACGTTCACAGCGACTCCTGCGATGCAGTCGATGTACTCGTTGCCTTCCAAGTCCCAGACCCGGGAACCGCTGCCGCGGGTTACGGTGATAGGCTGGCGAGTGTAAGTGGGCTGGATGTATTTTGCTTCTGCTTCTATGGGGGTCATGGTTGCAAGGGTTATTGGTGCGGCGGGTACTTCTGGGTTTTGGGTCTACCAGCCACGCTATTTCACACTGGCGTGGCTAATGGCAGGTGCTTTACGACCACACTCTCAAACACGGATCGCATATCTTCCCCGGGTTTGAGCGCCATCAGCGCAACAAGTATCTCCTCTGCAACCGCAGGCTCGTGGATGATTGTGCAGTCAACGCAGCTCCAGACCATACCACCAGTTGAACTTTCGACATACTTGCCGCCTGTGCGCTCGTCGTTGCACGGGTAAAACGGGCAGAAACAGAACGTACAGTCCTGCCCCTCAAAATGACATGGATAATATTCACAATCTCTTCTGCCCACGCGTCTTCCTCCCTTAAGCACATCCTCAATGTTTCTTCTGGCGAGATTCCTCCCCCACTCGGATATCACACTACTGATCACATCGATCAGTTTCTGGTTCATGAACTCCGCATCGATCCGGATGCAGTCTTTGCCGCACTCATGCACCTCAATCCCGTGCTCGGAGAGGCGGTAGATCAGTTCTGACGCGTCCATCCCGAAATCACTGATATCTACCAGTATCTGACTCTCTTCGCTCTTGATGATCGAAAATCCCCGTATATTTTCCAATTTTCCGGTCAGGTTGGCATCCATTTAAAACCTCATGGCAAATCCGGACAGTTCAGCAGACCCGGACTCTGACTCAATTTCTTCAATCTCCAGACCCGAGACGTTTGCAGCCACGGGACCTTGCCTGAGCCGCCTGATCATCTCTTCGATCTTCTCGCCTTGTCCCTGGATCGCGGTCTCGACGCTGCCGTCCGGTAGGTTTCTGACCCAGCCACAGAGGCCAAGATCGTTTGCGCATCTCACTGTGAAGTATCTGAATCCTACGCCTTGCACTCTGCCGGTTACGATGATGTGGGTGGTCTTCATACCGTCGCCTCGC
>QMVM01000086.1 GCA_003661105.1 Methanosarcinales archaeon
CAAAGAGCCATGATACTATCTCTTTTATGAGTCTGGACAGCAGTAATAGATATTGCGGTATGTGCTATCAACGTGGGCGACCTCGGGCCGCGACGGCATCCTCCCCCCGCCGACGCCGCAATCGCGCTGCCTTCGGCGATGCTCTGCTCCGCATTCCAGCTCGCAGCCACCGGCGGCTGGGACGCGAATGCGGATATGAACCGCGACGACTGCATCACATCTCCCGGGCGCGCTCATGATCCTGCAGGCGGCAACTGACGCGATATAATTATAACCGAGCAGACGTTAAGGAAGAGCATGAAAAGAATCGAATTTCACAACAGGGAAAAGGAGACAAAAGAGATCATGGCCATTCTGGATTCCGAGCCATCCCTGATCACGTTTGTCTACGGGCCGATAAACTCCGGAAAAAACCACGTTGATTACTCATCTGATCGAAAAACTCCCGGATGAATATGTCATCTTCTACGTAAACCTTCGAGGAAAGTTCATATCGAACTACGATGACTTTGTTCGTGCTCTGTTCAAGTTGGATCGAGAGAAAAGAGTATAAAGAGATATTAAAGACGATATCAGAAGTATCGTTAAAAAGTTTGAAATTCACAGGAATACCTGTAACTGAAGGTGTTATGGACTTATTTTTCAGAGAAAAGACTTATGAGGATGTTTTTGAGTTTTTAGAGGATTACTTCACCGAGATTGCAGAGAACAAAATACCGGTATTGATCGTGGATGAAGCTCAGAAGATAGGAGATGTCAGGATTAATACGCACCTGGTCTATGAACTGTTCAATCTGTTTATCAGACTCACAAAGGAATTGCACCTGTGTCACGTCTTTGCAGTAACGTCTGATTCGCTCTTCGTCGAACGAGTTTACAGCGAGGCGATGCTCTCCGGACGATGCGATTATCTGCTGGTGGATGATTTTGATGAGAATGCGACTGCTGCGTTTTTAGAGGAGCACGGTTTTACGGATGATGAGAAGAGGGTGGCATGGGAATGCTGTGGTGGAAAGCCAGTATGTCTCCTGGAGTTGATTCGTGCTGATGATCTGGAGCGTAAAATCGCCAAGTTGTTAAGACTGCGAACAGGTGAACTGAAGACCTTTTTCAAAACACTTAACGAACTTAGGGGTAAGATAACCGTAAACGATGAGCGGCATGAAATCAATTATGAACTCATCATTAACGTGCTTAAGATGTTTCTGGATGAAGAAGCGATTGATATGTGGTCGATTGATGAAATCTCGAAGCGGTATCTGGTTAAAAATAATATTTTGTTCATTGATCCGGATATGGGGGTCATTAAGCCACAGTCAAGGTTGGATTTGCTCGCAATACGGGCGGTGATGGGGAATGCGTAGGATTGGAACGGTTCTCCGGATGTTGATTGCAATCACATCTGCGGGTGTGATGCCAAAAACGCATTTATACAATTGCGATTATAAGATCATGACAGTTCACAATCCGCTCTTTCGGTGGGATGCTTTTGAATGCGCTATGCGCCATCATCGGCGTTGCCATCGACCATTCCCTATACATCCAGCAATTCCCGGATCGGCTTATCAGGGTGAAAACGAGTGAGATCAAGAGCTTCTACCAGACCTTTGATGAATCTGCGTGTATTATCCATCGGTACGTACTCAAAGACACGTGAATCAGTCTGGAAATCATAAGCCAGATCGTACAACGAGATTATCTTCTCCGAGACCTTCTCAAAGTATTCCATGCCAATGGATCCGATCTCCAATTTTCGGGCGATGTTCAGCGGTTCTATCTCAAACATTTCATCGTCCGGAGTGAATGCAAACAGGATTTTTAAGTTGCACGGGACTCTCCATGTAAACGGCAGCCTGGAATGCCCGCAATACTGCAAATCGCTGTAATAGCCCCACCAGCCTTTGTATAGGCGGTGCTTGTAAAATTTATTCATGCTGACCTCTTTTAATGATACCGGATCATCGCTGCCTGCCAGAACAAGTCCCTTTAAGAAATTCCAGCTTTTATTGTTCTGGTATGACGTGTGCCAGAACGAGTCGACGCTCTCGGCTTCATCGAACTGGATCAAGAACCCGTCAAGCCCGAGAATGTTCTTTGCAGCCCAGCCGATCCCACTCAATATGTAGCAATAAATATTTCCACATGTTGAATAATTATACATCTGCGGATTGTGTGGCGATTCTCCTTCGATCCACTCATAGATGTATTCATCGTCCTCCCCGGCCCGTATCTTTTCGATCACAGTCCCGAGATACTCATGTTCCTGCAACTCATGCCAATTGGGGCTTGCTGCAATCTCTCGTAGAAATTCCCTGAAACCACCGTTATGCGTCCTAAACTTGAACGAATGGATTATAGCCTCATATATAGCCTTTGGTTTATGCAAAGGCAGTTCACCCGGGTCAAGCTCAACCAGTGCAACTGCCCAATTCTGTTTAAGGGCAGATGAGTAGACATAATCCAGGAGATGCGTCTTTCCAACCCCGTACGATCCTGAAATTATCAGAGGTTCGCGGTCTGTTCTGTTTAGCCATTCCTTGATCTGTCCTATCGCGTAATCTCGCCCGAACGTTAACTCGTCCACCTGTCCATGAGGAACGATGCCCAACCGGAGTGATTCTATGACCTCTCTCGCCCTGAACCGTTTGTCCGGTAATATCGGTTCTACTGATCCGGAAATCTCGATGTCTGGCGGTGGCATGGATCCTGACAGAAATTCAAGCTCATCCCGTCTGATCCACCGCAAAATACCATCCCCAAACCGAGTAGATATCTCAAATCCACCAAACCGGGTCTGCTGCACCTCTCCGATCCCATATATAGCGTGCTTCACAGACTGCATCGCTCACCCCCCATTCCCGGTTTTACGCAATCTATGCAGTGCAACGATTACATTTTTGACAAATTCTCTCTTATACCCAATTTCCAGCTTCCGTTCGTACGCAGCTTTCGCAACATCGACTATCGCCTCATCAAGTGCGCCTGTTTCAAACTTTACGCTGTATGCAACCTCGTAAATCGCAGACAGCTTTCTTCCGATATCCGTTAACAATTCTATTGGATCCGCAGACGTTTCTTCAAGATATATCTTGACTCCGGTCGGGTTTGTGGTTGCATCGAAGACCGAGGAGAGTCTCTGCCTGAGAGCTTCGTACACCTGCGTTCTGCCTTCGAGGAAGTTCTCATCAGGAACCGCATAGAACCACATCGCATTTCTGAAGTTGGTATGACCGCATTCATCGATTAGTTCCCTCATATTGCTCAAAAGGGCTGCTTTTTGCTTTGTGGTCATGCTCGGGGTCTGTTCGGCTTCGTCCATGAGTACGACGATTCCTGCGTAGCCGATGTCTCGCACCCACTGGACAAGAGAGCGGATCATTTTAAACGCAGTGCTTTTATCTATCTTTTCAAATATCTTGAAATCCTTAAGCAGGTTCTTGGGAGGATTCTCGCCCTCCAGCCACTGGATGATCAACGTGAAATCATCGTCGCGTCGTTCAGTTAGACTCAAGAAAGCCTCTTTTACAGCGTTCCTGAAGCTTGTGCTCTCGTAAGGACCAAGCGCGGACGCATAAGCATTAAGTTCCTGTGCTATAAGATCATCAGGCAGTTTTCCTGCCATCTCCTGGTACTTCCGGCTGTACCACGCCTTGATGACCGCCTCGATTCCCCGGTCATATCCTGACAACAGTTCTTCCGGGGTCTGTGGATAGATGAGATTTGAAGCGATGGTTCTATACACCTGCTCCAGTTTGTAAAATGGGGTCTGCTCAGGACTCAAAACAATGTATGACGCTATATAGTCGTAGTTCCACGCAATTTCCCTGATGCAATATAGAAAATGTGTTTTTCCACCACCATATACCCCAATCACCATTTTAAACGCCGAACCTCCATCTTTTACGAAACTTCCAAGATAATCCTCATCGATTGTCCCGAGATAGTTGTCCAATCCCGCGGTGAAGTATTGAAATCCGTATTCCGGAGGATTCCCCTGCCCTCCGACGATCTCTATGATCTTTCTTGCCGAGATAGGGTCTATTCCTTCTTTATATAGCCCGTACTCTAACTCCATGATCACACGTCCCTGAACCTGACGTGCGAGATATACGTGCCATCTCCTCGTTCGCTGGATGGAACCCAGAGAAAACCTGCTCTCCGTCTCGTATAGGCTCTTGTAGCGGTGACAAGGCTCAGTTCATGACCATCCACCGTCCGCGCCTTTAATCGATACAGGTCATAACTGAAGAAGACACGCCCATACTCTTTGTAACTGCTCTTGACCGGGTTCGTTCTGAACTTTTTACCCTGGATCAAGAGTGCATATTCCAGAAGAATGTCTGAAACCGGAATCGAATCGCCGAAACTTTTCTCGCTGCGATGAGCTGCTGCCTTGTACGCCTCGAATAAGTTTAAGACGAATGTTTCATCATCAAGGCCGCGACCGGTGATCTTCTTGTGGTTCGCTGCCAGTTTTTTTGCCACTACTTCGGGGATGGGTTTGCAGGCGTCCAACCGCTCTTGTAGAGGACCGTACCAGATTGCAACGCTGCCCGCTTCCAGTTTCACCTCTATTGTGTAGAACATCGTCTTCAGTAACGGGTAGTGTCCACTCAATTCAAAGTTCACCTGCCCGAGCGCGTCTTCGAGTCTCCTGCCAAAGCTCTTCTGTGCCTGCTCTTCCCACTCAGGCATCTTTGATTTCACTGGCTGTATTCGCTGCCCCACATCTTCTTCAACAAAATCGGTCAGTCTGGTCTGATTCAATATCTTTTCAACCCTTGCGATCTCTTGTTTTATCTTGTAGATGTTACTTGACGGTTCGTTCTCCGTATACCTCTCGATTGCACGAATGGCTTTGCGTATGTTCCTGATATTCGCTTCTTCGCGGGATAAGGTTCGCAAAACGTCAGTTACTGGTTCAGCCGATCTTTCGATAGGATCGCTTGCGTCCATGGCTGTGTAATATGCATGTGGTATCATAAACATTATGCATGTGTTTGAGCCTCCTTGACCATTTCTCTCCTCTAAACCCCTGAATAGTGGTTTTCGGACCTGGGTAGTTACCTCTCTCCTTCGTTTTAGTTTCCTTTTTCACCTTTCCGCCCTTCTTCCGCCGCCCCGCGCCACGTAACCAGATCCCCGACCGGCTCCCTCCCGGTCCGC
Source organism: Methanosarcinales archaeon (assembly GCA_003661105.1). Taxonomy (GTDB): domain Archaea; phylum Halobacteriota; class Methanosarcinia; order Methanosarcinales; family Methanogasteraceae; genus Methanogaster_A. Next base: position 5,167 of record QMVM01000086.1, read on the forward strand.
AGGCTGTTTAGCGGATCATCCCAATCCGGGTAGCCAATGGCGATTCCGATGATGATCTGCTTGGACTCAGGGATATTTGCAATCCTTCGCACATCGCCAGGGTACGCGGCTGCGTCACCAAGGATGCAGGTTCCAAGCCCGTATTCCTGCGCTGCAAGCGCTATCGTCTGGGTTACTATGCCGATATCGAAGATGAACCAGCCCGGCGCGGACTTATCCGCAACGATAACGATCAGAGCGGGAGCGTTGTAATTGCTCACACTCATCCGGAACCACTTCTGCATCTTGTTTATGCCCTCTGCGGGTTTAACAAGATCAAGAATTTGCTTGATGAACTTCTGCTGCCTCTTTGCGCAAGATCCTTTCGGAGGTGTCTCGAGCGCCTCTATATCGGGATTGGGCTTCATACCCTCGCGGATATTCGAAACAGTGGCGTGATTAAGATCGTCCAGCACCTTTCCGGTCAGGACGAAGAACTCCCACGGCTGCGTGTTGGTTCCGGAGGGCGCCCACCTGGCAACTTCCAGAAGTTCTGTTAAGACTTCCCTGGAAACGTGGTCGGGTTTGTACGCCCTGATGCTTCTTCTTGAGGTAATGGCTTCTATTAGTTCCATTCTTATTTCTCCTTTCTTGGTTCGTGTGTTGTCCTGCATTAATCCCTCCTGCCGATATCAATATCCATCGGACCCCAGTCTGTCGCAAGCGTGCGTGAACGAACCGACCGGAAACCAACCCGGAGCATCGAATCAGCAATCTCCCCCTGATCAAAGCACATATCCTGCCCCACGAATGACGGTGAGATCGTACTGAGCACCATGGCGTCGGGTTTTGTCCGCTCACGAATCAGCCCCTCGCAGAAGCTGATGAAGACGCCGCCGGGACTTAAAGAATCGTAGATCTTCGCAACCATTGAGTCCATGTCGTCTCTGGCAAAGTTGAGCGTGTTTTTCGCCCAGATCAGATCATACCCCTCGCCGATAGGGTCAGTCATATAGTCGCCGCCCATAACCTCCATCCGATCGTCCAGCCCATACTCCTCAATAAATGCTTGAGCAACCCTGGCAACAGCCGGCTGGTCGAAGATGACGCCCGACATACCTGGATGCGATGCGACGATTGCGGTACCGATAAGCCCCGGACCTCCTCCGATAACGAGGGCGCAGAAGAGACTGTCCTTGTTCGGGAAGTAAGTATATGGATTGCTTGTAGATACGCCTGCCCTCTCCGCGATCGAACGCATCTTCGCTCTCGCGAATCCGTGCTCTCCGAACTCCGCACATGCCGCATTCATCTGACATTCCGCAGGTCGCCATCCATTTTTTACAATTTCTACTGATAGCGGTTTTGAATATCCAAAAAACATTATTTTTATACTGTAGTGGCATAACATATCCAATTTTAACATGGGCTGCATCACATCCCCCATTCCGCGCGTCGTTCCTCAAAAAATGTGGCTTTTAATATTTTATGGTTGCAACAATTCCTTTCAATGGTATCATCTGCAGGTTTATACAGATACCCAGGTGAACAAATCTGCGTCTGATCCGCGTTAATCCGCGGTTCATTATACTTTTAACCAACCGGAATAAATTAAAAAGTATATTAAATATAATACTTTTCGCATTCTTCCCCCATCATGCTTACAATATCCCCTAACTCCTCGGTCATGTTCACCAATCTCCTCTCGGAAGTCCCACCAAGTCGAATCGTTGCTTCTGCGATTCTTCTGAACATAAAAAACACCCACCGCATCGTAGGATTCTGCACAGGTTTATTCACCTGATTTCTAACAAATTTTCCAGTATCTCTCAGCCTCTGTCTAAGCGTCTGCTGAGCAATTGAATAAATAAACAGACACAGTACCATAATCATTGCCAATGATTCGATTCTGCTTTCCTTCTTCAAATACACCTCTGAAACATGAAAACTCTTATCTTTCAAAAACCGGAACCCGCGCTCGACCGTACTTTGACTCTTGTAATATGACAGGATTTCATCAGCCGTAAGACCTGGATCGTTGGTTGCCAGAATAAACCGCCCCAGTTTTTCACGTTTTCGTGCAATTGCCTGTTCATCCGCCATAATCTTGGCTTTCACTGAATAATGTGTCTCAACCACCTCTCCTTTCTTCGGTCTTCCCTTTTTACCGTTCAGACGGCGTGACTTCGCTTCTATCGATAGTTCTTCGAACTGATATCTCTTGTGTTTGGAAAGCCATGCATTTGCAGCCCTCTTTGCATCTTCATAGCAAGCATATTCCACCTTTTTCAATTTATTAATAGATTTCTGCGCAGCCTTCCGGTCTTTTTCGATATTCTTGTCATAAGTCTTTTCTTTCCGTTTTTTCATCTCTTCCGACTGGGTAAGTACCCATTTTTGCGCAATTCCGCCATAAGACGATTCAACTTCGCAATATGAATATCTGGTATCAGTACATGCTTCCAGTTCAATATCCGTATCCAGGAGGTCTTTTGCTTCATTGATCGTTGCAGGCACCCGTGTGATCCATAGAGTGCGTTCTCCCAATTCTGTGATATTATCTTCGCTGTAGATTGCACTATCGGCAATATGATACACTTCGTCGCTTAATTTCAGACTTTTCTGGATATCTTTGACGGTTTGTACCAACGTTTTCTTATCAGACGCATTTCCGGAAAGTGTTTTTACAAAAAGTGGGATTCCTTTCTGATCACAGACCCTACTTATCACAAAACGCTTTAGGTCCCAGCGGTTGTCTTTGGGGTGGCCATAAGTGATCTCGATTGTGTTGTGGTCCGGATCTGAATTCTCGTAAGCTCCATGCAAACTGAAATTGGTCGTGTCTGTGTAAGTATGTGTGCACCAAACGAGATGTGATTCATAGATTCCGAGACTATCTGGTTGAAAAATTCGGTGCAACCGTATTCATAGATTTTATCAGAGCGTTCTCCC
>QMVM01000087.1 GCA_003661105.1 Methanosarcinales archaeon
ACCTGCTGCTACTGCAACCGGCGCCACCGCTGCCTGCGAGATTGCACTCTTAATATCTACGTTCTCGAGTGCTGCGACAAGTGCCTTTGCTCTCGAAGCGTCCACGTCGATGCCTGCTGCACCGAGTATGCTGGCGATTCCGTCTTCGGTTATCTCTTTTCCAGCGCTGTTCAACATTAATGCTGCATATATATATTCCATATTAATTACACCTCTTGTTTAGTATTATCTTATCCGAAAAGAAGACCAAGCCCTTCTGCTGCTTCCTCTTCTTTCGCTTCTCCCTCTTCTCCCTCTGGGGCTTTCTCTTCAGTCTCCGCCTCTGTTGCAGAAACCGCCTCTTCCGTCCCTTCTCCTGCCTCTGCCGCCACCTCTACCCCTACTACCCCTACCATGAGCAGCTCTTGTAGCGATTCTCCAAGCGCATCCGGATCTGTTATGCTTCCTGCAAGCGCCATCGCACTCGACTGCGCCTTTGATAGCAGCAGATCGATGATAGCAGGTTCTGGTATGGCAGAGTTTATGGCAAGGTTTCTCGCATTGGAAGCTGCCTTTGCAAGTAGTGTCGGAACCGTTACCGGGGTTGGGTATGCGATTGCGATTGCGAGATTGAATGCACCCGTTGTCGCTGTCGCGATATCGGTTGCGTACTTCGCCTCATCGATATCCAGTGCGTCTGCCTCCAGAATCGTACCGTTGTCATAGACAGAACGGAGATCGAACCCGACGGTCATCGGGTATATCTCGAGCCGTGTAAGCATCTCAGAAAGTGCACGCGATACTGCCTCGCCGGCGTGTGCAACAACCTTGGTCTCACGGATCACGACTTTTCCTTTGTCGATTCTGGCTGGTATTCCGGCATTCTGCAGATCGCCCACGATCGGACCGGGTGCAAAGGAGGTTGGACCCTCAACGACCGTGATGTCGGCTGGTGCAATAGCGCCTGCCCTGATCGGAGCCTCTGTTTTACTGGACTTAAGCAAATTGAAGAGTTTGAAAGGGTTTAAATCCGTGAAAACGAGCGCGGTCTGATCACCAACAGACGATCCTATCGGACTTAGATCATCGCCGGATTCGTCAAGAGCGCGGTGTATGAGGTTATTTCTATAAATACGTATCTTCACAACATCCTTCATGCTGCGGCGCATCTCTTGCAGTTGCTTCGCCGGTATGTCGCGAATTCCGGCAACCCCGACAACCGAGTATTTGTTGACCAACTGCTTGATGCTCTCGATCTCGTCGATCTTCCACTGCGGAACGTGTGATGTGCGGTGTTCTGTCGCTGCATCCGTAACCATCCCAATCACCTCACCCTCGCGGATTTGCCCATCGTTGTGGTCACATAGATGGATTTGATGTTCTGTACACCCTTGTCCAGCACCTGTTCGAGTCTGGTGACCACGGCTTCGACGTTCTCTGCGACCTCCTCTGCCGGCATATCCCGCCGCCCGATAGGGGCATGGAACGTCATTCGATCCTTTGACCTGATTTTTATGCTGCTCCTGGTTTTGTGGATGATCTGGGCGATGTCCTTATCAGGCGTCAGCGGCTCAGGCATCTTGCCCCTCGGACCGAGAATCTTACCGAGAATCTTACCGATGGCTGGCATGTATGCGACCTCTGCAATGAAGAAGTCGTAGCTTTCAGCGAGGTCCCTTGCCTTGTTCTTATCATCGCCATAATCCTCGATCGTTTCGGGATCAATGATCAGGTCCGCGCCCGCGCCCTTCGCCAGTAGTGCAGTCTCGCCGCGTGCGAAGACTGCAACCGTGATCGATCTGCCAAGCCCGTGCGGGAGTATAATCTCCTCGTCCACACGGAACCGCGGCTGGCTCAAATCAAGACTCTTCAAATTGATCGCCAGATCCATACTTTCCGTGAAGTTCCTGGATGGAGAGTCATCCAGTACCGTGTTAACAGCGTTTATTGTTTGTTCGTTCATGAATCCACCATCGTAGTCGTATCGACTCTTCGGTCTGCTACGAATGAGTTATATTACACTGGGTGGGTTATACTTTAATGTATCGGTCGATGCAGCGAGACTTTTTGATTTGTTCTGGTCGGTTGAAAACATGACGCCAATCCGCCATTCCCAGAACCCAGATTCCCCAAATACTCTTGATAAGTTGTATTTGAAAGAGTTTGTACGGAATTCCTATTCAAACAAGCGGCTGCACCCTATAAACGGGCATATCATATAAATCCCGACCAGAACGAATAGAATCCATGCAAACCAGTTACATGATCCACAGAATCTCGCATAATGTGCCGCGATTGTGAAGATAAAGACCACAGCAAGCAGCATCAGTACTCCCATCGACCTGACCTTCGGATACTGTACGCTGCTGATCATCAGCACTGATAGCATGACAAAAATGCAAGTCGCCGCGATTGCCAGATACTGCGAATCGACCGTGTATAGCAAAAGCACAGCGAATGTGCCCGCCGCCGTTATCGGAAGACCATGGAACATAGGGAGATCGATTATACCGAATCTGACAAGCCTAAGTGTCCCGCAGATTAAGTATGCGGCAGAGACTGCGCATACGAGCGCATGATCATAATCGCTGGCAATCGCATAATAGATAACAGCAGGAGCCACACCAAAGGAGATTATGTCTGCAAACGAGTCGAGGTGCTCGCCGAAGACGCCGGACTCGAAGCGTCTTGCAACAGCACCGTCCACGCCATCAGCAAGTGCAGCGGCAAGGATGAGGGTGATTGCATCATAAACGTAACCGTTCAGCACAAAGAGGATGGCTGTGAATCCAAACAATATGTTTAAGATCGTGACCAGATCTGGCAGTCGGATCAACCGGATAATTCCTGTTTCGTGTTCTCTGCTACTACTACCACCACTACTATTCATCGTCTTATTCCTGATGTTTTCCGTGTTTCGGATCTTCGAATCGCGATTACGGTTTTGCCTGCGTATACCTTGTCCCCACGCTGTATGGCCGGTTCAAATCCCGGGGGAATGGTCATATCCACCCTCGAACCGAACCGTATCATGCCGATGCGATCGCCCCGCTTCACAAAATCCCCTTCCTTAATGTATGGCACGATTCTGCGTGTTACAGTTCCTGCAATCTGCGTGACTGTGCATTCGACATCATCATTTTCGATAACAACCAAATTACGCTCGTTTCTAACCGAACCTTTCATGAAAGCCGGGATGCGGCTTCCCTTTATGTACTTGATGGACTTGATCTGCCCGGAGATGGGTGTCCGGTTGACATGCACATTATTGAAATTCATGAAGATATGCACCTCACCATCCTCGGCTGCCATGACCTTACCATCTGCGGGCGATAGCATCACAGGTCTGCCAGAGACGTCATCCGGATCCGGTGTACGGGTCGGGTCCCGGAAAAAGGCAAGGAATAATATCGTTAGTGAAATAAAAAAGTATGCGACGATGCGAAATCCGTGATCATAGATTGCAGCCACCGACGATATCAGTGCGGAAGCCCACACAGTGAGGATCCACCAGATAGAGCCCTTCGCAATCCAGATCCTCATGTACCCCCCTCGCCCTTTACGTACGCACGCAGGAGTCTAACCACCCGGTCGATCACGTCCAGGAGTTCGGGAAGCGACTGCATCACAACATAAGCGATTACAAAGAGTGCGATCCCGGAACCGAGCTTCGCGATATAATTATGCGCAATATCAAAGCTATCCAGAACCCATACATGATCCGCAATCCGAAAAGTGTGTTCGCCAAACCAGTCGTATCCGGTAGCAACAACGACAAAGACATTCCTGACCAGATTCAGCAGGTAAATCACAGGAATCGAAGCTGTGAATGCGATCAGGGTTCTTTTTGCAGATGCACGCACGCAGAAGATCAGCCCTATAAAGATTGCGATACTCTCGATAGCAGTACATGCAAGAATGATCCTGACATGATGCCCGTTCAGTTCGATCTGATTCCAGCCTATCAGTTCTGCAGGAATATTGAACAGATGCAGGATGTAAACTACCTGATTTGCAGAGGCTGATATCAGAAATGTGTTGAGAAGCTCTATCTCGGCAAACGGATAGTAAAATAGACCTCCAAGTGCTGCTGCGGTTGTTATTGTCAGAAGCGTGTTCTCGACATCCTCGTAATGCATGTAGTTCCGAAGCATTGCGTGTGCTATGATCAGGCAGAAGACCGCTACCGCAAGCACCAGCACGACATTGATGTAATCGTTAATCTCGATGTAGTGGACCGGCTGGAGCGCCCAGTGCATCGCAAAGAAGAACCAGCCCGCAGCTCCTATGAGAAAACGGTACCGTCGGTACCTGCCCGGTAGTGCGGATGCCACAATCAATAACGCAAGTGCAACGCATAGTACTTCTATAAACATTACATCACCTTTTTGAGTTAAATGGTGTTAGTTGGTATATTAATCTTTCATCCGTCAAATAAGGAAATCCGCTATCTGATCCGCGATCACCCTTCCACAGTATACGCAGTGCAGTTCGACCCTCTCACCGCGGCGTATCACAAATATTGGCTTTACAGGCTCGTCTGTGTTTGTTATGCAGTTTGGGTTTATGCAACTGACCACGCCCTCGATCTGCGATGGAAGGATCACTTTGTGCTTTTCCACGACCTCGTAATCGCGTATGATGTTAATCGTTGCATCAGGGGATATAAGCGCAATCTTATCCACTTCCTCTGGCTTTAGTTCCCTGCCTTCGATCTTGACGATGTCTTTCTTGCGGTCAGAGACGTTCATGACGACACTCATAACATCCTCGGGCCGATCCGTGATGCCGAGGATTCGCAGCACATTAAGCGCCTGTCCGGCAGTGATATGGTCGATCACGGTACCGTTCGTGATCCACTTGACCCGCAGTTCCCGGTCACCCGGTTCATCAGGTTTCGGTTTCATCACATCACCATCGAAAGGATAGCCATGCGCACAGGAACGCCGTAGAACGACTGCCTGAAATACATGGCGTGTCTGCTTGCATCAACCTCCGGGTCGATCTCATTCACCCTTGGAAGCGGATGCATGATAATTAAATTGTCTTTCACATCTTTCAATGTTTCTTTTGTTATTCTATAGCTACCCACAACCGTATGATATTCATTCGGGTCTGGAAACCGCTCTTTCTGAATTCTTGTCATATATAGTACGTCCACCACATCGATGACATCATCGATCTCAGTAGTCTCCACGATCTCAGTACCGCTCTCGATCAGAGCGTCCTTCATCAAGTCTGACATCTTCAATTGATCCGGTGATACAAGATAAATATCAGCGCCATAGAGCGAGAGTGCATGAGCAAGTGAATGGACTGTTCTACCATACTTAAGATCCCCAACAAACGCAATTTTTGCTTTATTAAGTTTGCCCTCTTTTCTTATCGTATACAAATCCAGAAGCGTCTGTGTCGGATGCTGCCCTGCACCATCGCCGGCATTGATCACAGGGACTGAAGAGAATTCAGACGCCATCCTGGCTGCACCCTCCTTTGGATGGCGGAGCACGATCGCATCAGCATATCCGCTGATGACCGAGATCGTATCCGCGAGATTCTCGCCCTTAACGGCAGATGAGGTCTCGATTGCTCCGAGATCGATGACATCGCCGCCGAGCCGTTTCATAGCGACGTCGAATGAGAGCCGGGTCCTGGTGCTCGGCTCATAAAAGAGCGTTGCGAGTATCCTACCGGATAGTGCATCTGATGATCCGGTGTGCGCAACAGGTTCGAGTTCCGAGGCGCGGTCAAGGATGCGGTCGATCTCATCGCGCGAAAAATCCTGTATCCTGATGACGTGCTGCATCGCGCGGTCGTTGTCTCGCTGCCCCAATTTATGCACGATATAACAATCGCATTCATGCGTTAAAAATCCTTTTAGCGTTTCACGCCTGCCGCCACATAACGGGTTGTGTTATCCGGAAAACCATTGTCCGAAATGATTATGTGTTTGCATGTTCAAACCAGTTATAAAAACCGGCACCAAAGATACGAAAAATGTATAAAAAGCTCACAATCGACGGTTTCAGAGGGATAAAGCACTTAGGGGTAGAGGATTTTCGGCAGGTTAATTTAATTGTAGGAGAAAATAATTGTGGTAAAACAGCCCTTTTGGAGTGCTTATTCCTACTTACGGGACCAACTAACCCACAGTTACCTCTAAAAATAAATACACTCAGAGAGTTTGGCGTAGTCGATGAAAACACGTGGAGCGTGTTCTTCAACAAACTGGATATTAATTCGGATATTAAACTATCAGGTGAATTGGATAAGCCAAAAGAAGAGAGGATTTTGGCGATTAAACCAAGTATGAAATCTGCTACGCTGTCCATGACCACAACTGATAAAAAATCGATCGATGTTGGGGGTAGTTACACCGGATTGTCACCGGTCATGAATGGTCTGATTTTAGATTATTCTTTTGTAAAAGGCAGAGATAAGAGATCTAAAAAACCCATCACTACAAAAGTCACTGCAACGGATACCGGAATAGAATTTGAGACGCCGAAGGATTACGAAGAAGCATTAAGAGGCGTATTTATCAATGCAAAAACTGTTTCCGGAGATATGGGTAGACGGTTTAATGAAATTCAGATAAGAAAACAGACGGATAGGATTGTCAAGGTATTACGTCAGATAGAGCCTTCGCTGGTTGATCTGTCGTTGGGCGCAGACGGGATCGTGTATTGTGACATTGGACTTGATCGATTGCTACCTCTGAATGTTATGGGGGACGGGATGTTCAGACTCGTCTCCATTATCCTGGCTATATTAGACGCGCAGGATGGAATTGTTCTGATCGACGAAATAGAGAATGGACTCCACCACTTGTCGCAGGAAATTTTGTGGGATGCCATCTTTGAATCCGCAAAGGAGTTCAATGTCCAGATATTTGCCGCGACTCATTCTATAGAGTGCACCAAAGCTTTCAGTTCTTCTTATTCACGAATAGGGAAAAATAACGATGATATAAGACTATATCGGATTGAAAGGAACGGTGATGATTTTAGAGTGGTGAGTTATGATCATGAAATACTTGAGGCATCTCTTGATAGTGGTTGGGAGGTGCGTTGATGGGAATGGTTTCCATCGGGGGTAAATTAGAAAGAGATTCGGGAAGTATTCGCCTGTGCAAAGTTATAGCGGTTGAAGGAACCGATGAGGTTTATTTTTTTGATGCTTTATTGAGACATCTAAAAATTGCCGATGCCGAAGTACGCGATGTTGGAGGAAAAGACCAATTCAAGAGCAAGTTACCTGCGTTGGTCAGAATGTCCGGATTTTCAGATGTGAGATTCCTTGCGATAATTCGTGATGCTGATAGTGACGCTGATGCGGCATTCGACAGTGTAAGAAATATCTTGCGAGATCAACAGTTAGATCCGCCTGGTCAGATGAATCAGTTTTCCAATAGCAATCCCGGGATAGGAATCTTCATAATGCCAGGTAATTCTGATACCGGAATGCTGGAGGACTTATGTCTAAAAACAGTTGGAGAACACCCTGCAATGGAGTGCGTGAACGCTTTTATCGATTGTGCATCAGGACTTAACGATCCTCCAAAGATTGCGGCAAAAGCAAAGGCACAAGCATTTTTAGCGGCGATGCCAAAAATTGCAAATTCCGTAGGAGTTGGAGCTCAAAAGGGCTATTGGAATCTTGATTCTGATGAACTGGATAATCTGAGATCGTTCATGGATATTTTGAGGTGAGAAACGCCGTTTATCTGTACATGTTCGGGTAACTTGTGGATAAAATCAGAAGAATGGGTGTCAATGGCTTCGCCGCTGCTGTCGCAGTCAGTGGCTAAAAACCATTATCAGCCACAGATTAACACAGATTTCACAGATTAGAGGTTATCTGCTCAACGTGATATTTATTCAAAGGATTCTATAGGGTATTTGGGCGTATTCGATCCCACCATCAAAGATTACATGGATCGAACGCCAGCGTCAGATTGACAACCCCCTGATAGCCGAAAGATTTTATAATGAAGCGGGGCTTTTAT
>QMVM01000088.1 GCA_003661105.1 Methanosarcinales archaeon
AGCCCGATTGCAAACTCGCGAAATCCGGTCTCATCGATCATGATCGATCCAAGCCCCGGGTGAATGCTCTTCCCAAACGCCGAGATCGTAAGCATCGCCTGTTTTGCGCTCACCTCGGCAGCGATCATGACCGCCAGAAACTGATAGCCGACACCGACGGAATCGCGCTCCAGCATCCCGCTCACTGCTGCGAACAATCCGAGAACCGCTATCACACAGAAGACGACACCTCCGATGCCAAGCGATACGTCACGCATCGCACCGATCTTTTTTTCGCGTGAACCGTGCGCAACGAACCCGTCGCCAAAGTCAGAAAGCCCGTCGAGGTGGTTGATGCCGGTTAAGTAGTAGAGCGAGGCTATGATCATAACCGAAGCTGCCTCTGGCGGCAGAACTGACCCGAAGAGATAGCTGATCCCCCCAATCAGAAGCCCGATCACCGCGCCGATCACAGGAAAGAGATATAGACGCTTGCCGAGAGCAGCGAGTCCTTCCATGCTGATGCCAACAGGGATCGTCGTAAGGAATCCAAGGCACGACCGGGCAGCAAAGAGGAAATCGCCCACTTATACAACCCCCATCTCTGAGAGGCGGGCGGGCAGATATGTGTCAGTCACGAAATCCAGACCCTTCCCGGCAAACGCCTGCTGCTCAGATTTCTTCCCGAGTTTGAGCTGGAGATTGATCTGTTCCTTCCAGTACTCGGTAGCGAACCTCGGATCGGTGAGTTCGCTCTTCAGGGCAGCGATATCTTGATCTGTCAACTTGTCGGTGGAAAGTGAGTACTCAACGATATCTGCCGGCTGCACACCAAGAAAGAGCGCCTTAGGGGCTGCAAGATACTCAGAGAGGTGCGCACTCTTGATCGATCCGTAAGCGACGCTTGCATATATCCGGTAACTCCACGGATCGCCGTCTGTGAAGACGACAACAGGCAGTGATAACTCCTCGCTCATCCGTTTGACCATACGGCGGGTGCTCCTTGCGGGCTGACCCTTCAGGTGCACCAGAATCGCATTATACTCCTCGTCAAACCCGTTCTCGATCAACCTGGCATACATGCCGCCGGTCTCGATTGCAACAACGAGTTTCGCGTCATGATCCTTGAATCGGACGTTGTCCACGTTAAACGGTATCTGGTATCCGCTCTCGCCAACATCCTCCCGGCAGTGGATGATGCGCTCGCCCCGCTTTGTCTCTTCGAGCAGGGATAGGGGTCCGAAGATCGTTGCCCCGTCCTCCTCAGGGCGGATATGGAAATCCTCGCGCTGGAGCGCGGTAATGATCTCGAGATCCTCGATCAACCGGTCGCTCTCTGACTGCTGCTTAAACTTCGCGATATCCCAGTTCTCGGATATATAATAGAGTTCTCGAAGCGTGGATCCACGGTTGTTCCTCAAATGCTCGTTTATGAGGAGTTCTATCGAATATGCCATCTTCAAGAGGTGATACGCTCCCTTTACGGTCTTCGCACTCCGCACGCTGGTCTGATCGCCATATACCCAGACCTCGCTATCCTCGTTGTACTCGATATTCTTCTTCGTTCTCGTGGATATCCGGATGTTCGGAATCGTTCCGTTCTCGAACTGGTCATAGAGATCCTCGATCAGCTCAAGCAGTGTCTTCTCTGCGATTTGGTTCTCTATCATGTTATCGCTTCTCGCCTAACGTTTTGAGATCGGAGATAGAATCCATCACGAGAAAGAGCGGTGATAATTTCTCTGGCGGTTATGTTTCGCAGCTCGCTATAATCGATCGGCATCAGGCTGTTACCATTACTCTTGGTTCAGAGAAAATCTGAACTTCCTTCTCTGGAGCTTTAGGTATGTGGTCTCCGTCTTCGATGAGTTCTTCTATTATCATTTCAACCACTTCTCTTATATATTTTTAACGCTTCTTCTCTGGTATGCACCCACGTAGCGCCTCCAATGTCCTCAAGGGCTGGGCAGTAAGCATGCCATCGATCTTCACCCGGTTCGACCACCACTCTGAAAAGATAAGTTTTCGCCTCTGATTCATCTTTAGTCATATATGTTGCTTACCTACATTTTCACATATAAGTTTCGATTCCTGCAAAAAATCAGCCTCAGCACCAGAGTAACCTGACAGCCTCGCGAAACATTTTCACATCCTCACCCCAAGATCCTCCGGATAATTCACATTCAGAAACGTACGCAGATCAGGATCAAACCTCCGAAGCGACTCTGTAGGCACGAATATAACCCGCTCCAGTGACGACATCGCTCCGCGGATGGTGTGTCCCCCCCTATCAATAGCATCGCGACACGCACCCACCATCGATCTGCCATAGACTGTATGAAGCGGTTCAAGCATCCCGTTTGGATGCTTCGGGATTGCGACATCGCTATTATTCGCCTCTGCGCACCCAAAGAGTGCATCGATTACCTCCGGATTGACGTAAGGCAGGTCACATGCGAGACAGATTGAATATTCTGATTTCGATGCGCTCAATCCTGCGAGAATGCCTGCAACAGGACCATATCCGATGACCGGATCGCATACGACCTCTGCACCGTCCGGAATCGCTGAAATCGCTGCAAGCGATTCGCGCTGTGCCGAGTCCCGTGCAGCGATGATAATCTTATCCACAACATGTGAGATGCGACCAGTCATCCTTTGAACCATCGGCACCCCATCGATGGATAGCAGCGCTTTATCCTTCCCGAAACGCCTGCTTCTTCCGCCGCAGAGGATGATCCCGGTTCTCATCTCACATCTTATCCAGTTGTTTCATTATCTCGATTGCCTGCTTCTCGTATTTCGAGGATATTCGCTTGTAATCCGCATCTGAAACCGCGCCAGCGTCGCGATCCTCTTCCAGTTTATTAAGAACAGCAAGAATCGCCTTCTTCTTCTGTAGCAGATCCTCTTCTGCCTGGGAGATCTCTGTGATGATCTCGTCCATCTCATCCCAGTCACCCCCTCTCGGTTCTTTATCCTTCTCATCGTCCCCGCTGCAAACAGAGCAGGACGCGCATGAGAGTTTATTTCCGCCGTCCTTCTCCCGCAGTCTATTATTTCTAACATGGATTATCGGATAGCTCAGCGCAGCGATGATCAGCACCGCAATGAGTCCATATGCAATCCACTTATTCGTATTAGCTGATTGTGGCTCTGATGATGTCATCACGTGCAACTCCTTAAACGGCACGCCACCAGTCCATTCGTATAGAGCTCCACTCCCTCGATCTTCCGCAGGATCCTGTCTTATTACCACCCCATTTGCATCTGTCAGTTTGATGCTGTCGTCTGCACTGGTATTCAGCGTGAACCTGGTGATCGGATAATTCATAACCGCTGGATCTAGATTCTTTACAAACTCGCCTGATTCGGTGATCGGTACGGTGTACATTATAGAGTACATCGCCATCGATCGTGGTGCAATCGTTGCATTCCAGTAAAGAACCTCACCCACCTGATCATACTCAACCGGGATTGCGGACGCATTCATGTTTTGGTGCCCCACCTTGTTCATATACATGACCGTTGCGGTCTCGGGGACAATGATACAGAGATCATCTGTGTGATTTGCATCCCCGTTATTCATGAATACAATAGTTTCCCTGGCTATCGCGGTGTTCCCTTCATCAGTGTAGCTCAGATCTATCAGATAGGCTCCTATGACCACATCTTGCATCGCATATTGTTCGAAGCCAACTGCATAAGGTGAAAAGGAGAGCAACAAGATACATATCAGTAGTATTTTCTTCATCATTGTGATTCCTCGTATTCTGTATTCCAATAGGGCTATGGTGATATATAAAAGTGTGTCTACATACGAAGTCACCTGTGCCCACAACACAAATAGGGATCGTTGATCACGAATCCGCGCCCATCATGAGTATCCGTAAAATCGATCACGATATTCTGCACCGATGGCGCGATCTTCTCGTCGATAAGTGTCATAATCCCGCTGAGATCAAGCACAAGGTCATGGTCGTGCCGGGCATTGTCCAGTCTAAGACCATACATTATGCCATGATCACCCATTCCTGCCACGTATATTCGCAGACCGCAATCGGCAGGTTCCATGCTGGCTTCGGCTTTGAAGATGCTTTTCAGTTCATCTGCTGCGGACCTGGTGATCGTTACCACAATTTGCCACCCTTTGTGTTTCAAACGGGCTCGAAGGGATTTGAACCCTTGGCGAATGGGTTAAGAGCCCACCGCTCTGCCTGACTGAGCTACGAGCCCGTCTGTACGTGATGTGTTGGGTCATGCAGGATATAAACTTTTGGTGCGCGGGGACTACCCATCACCCATCACACTGGCCCGGGATCACCGTCATCAGTATCGCTTTTTGCGCATGCAGCCGGTTCTCCGCCTGATCCAGTACGACCGAATGCTCGCCGTCCAGCACCTCGGCAGAGATCTCCTGACCGCGATGCGCTGGCAGGCAGTGGAGTACGATACAATCAGATTTCGCATGACCCAAAAGATCGCTGTTGATCTGGAAACCTGAAAAATCCCTGAGACGCTCCTCCTCTTCCTTCTCATCCCCCATCGATACCCAGACATCGGTGTAGAGGGCATCAGCGCCGGATGCCGCCTCGACCGGGTCGTTTGTAATTAGGACCTCGCTTCCGAGTTCGTTAGCATGAGCCACAACCCTCGCATCCGGCTCGTATCCGGCAGGACACGCTACCGAGAGGTTCATGCCGGTTATTGCGCTTCCAAGTATTAGTGAGTTGCAGACGTTGTTCCCGTCCCCGATCCACGCAATGCGCAAACCCTCCAGATCCCCTTTGCGTTCCCGGATGGTTAGCAGATCTGCAAGCAACTGGCACGGATGCTCCACATCGGAGAGCGCATTGATCACAGGGATATCCGCGCATCTTGCAAGTTCACGCACGGTCTCGTGGCTATAAACCCGCGCTGTGATCGCATGGACGTACCTTGAGAGTATGCTTGCAGTATCACATATCGTCTCGCTCCGTCCGAGCTGGAGATCAGCGTAATTCAAGTAGAGCGCATGTCCTCCGAGTTCGGTCATCGCAACCTCAAAGGAAACCCTCGTGCGCGTGGATTGCTTTTCAAATATCATGGCAAGACTCATGCCTTTGAGCGTATCCCTATAGGAATCACGACTCTCTTTCATCATGGCAGCCAGATCGAGGAGGTTATATATCTCCTCGCGCTTTAGGTCTGATGCGGAGATGAGGTGCATCATGCGTGTCATGCAGTTGTGACCTCGCAGCCGTTCTCGGTGACTATCACAGTATGCTCTGCCT
The DNA here is from genome assembly GCA_003661105.1 of Methanosarcinales archaeon. Taxonomy (GTDB): domain Archaea; phylum Halobacteriota; class Methanosarcinia; order Methanosarcinales; family Methanogasteraceae; genus Methanogaster_A. The sequence goes on from QMVM01000088.1 coordinate 5,253, forward strand.
GAGACACGAGCGCATCGGTGACCTCCCGCAGGATGGGATATGGTTTGATGAGTCCTGCTTTCGTCAGTTGCCTGAATGTGAGATCGATCTTCTCTCCGGAAAACCATCTTCTCGCAAACGGTAGGTTTTTATACTCCATCATCTCCTTTAGCAGCGTCCTTGCTCTTGGAATGCGCGGAAGTTGGGGGTTTTCTGTTGTCACGTGGTAGATTTCCCATCTCGTTGCATCTCTAACTTTTCCTTCCCCCTCAGTCGCAAACGGCTCGATTGCGACCACCTGCCCATCGTAAAGCAAGGTTCCGGTGCGTATATGTACGTTCGGGATGCTTGGTGATGTATGTGCCTGATACTGTGCAAGTCCGTGTCCTGTGAGGTTTGAGATCGGCCTGTATCCGAACTCACCGATCGCCTCCTCGATTGCTACCCCGATCTCTCTTGTATCAATCCCGGCGTGGATCATACCGATCGCACTCTCAAGCGCTGTCCTTGACGCGTCCACCAGTTCGGGATGGTCTGAAAGATCGACGGTTGTGGCAGAATCCGCGATATATCCATCAACGTGGACCCCAATGTCGAGTTTTACCATATCCTCGCCGAATACTGCTGTATCGTCTGTGCCGGGCGTGTAGTGCGCAGCATCCTCGTTTAGCGAAAGGTTGCACGGGAATGCAGGCTGTCCGCCGAGATCACGTGTCAGATTCTCTGCAAAGACCGCGGTCTCAAGGATGCTCGCTCCGACCACAATTCTCTTCGCTGTCTGCCCCCGCACCTCTGCAAGGATCTTTCCGGCCTGCCGATACTTCCCGAGCTCTTCAGGTGTGTAATATGTGTTCATGGTACCCCTAAAAAATAAGGCCGCCCCGCAACGATTGATGCGCCGGACGGCAAGCGTTCAAACCGGAATTTCAGTCCAGTTTGAGTATATCAAGTGCTCTGCTGATGTCTTCTGCCTTAACTGTCTTTCTGCCTGCGTGTTTCGTCTCGATGATCGCTTCCTTAGCGATCTTCATTCCAATCTTCTCGAGCTCGTCGGTCAGAGCACTGCGTGCCGATTCGCTTACCCTGATGTCGCCTTCGGATGCAGCCCGTATAAGTCGCTCAACTGGGGCCAGTGGTAGTATTTTCTTTGCCATTTGTTCTTACCTCCTTTTGTGGTTCGATTCCGTCCGCAATCGAACGGTGTATGTTCGGTTTCATTCACCGACACCAAGCATAGAATTATGCACAGAATAGAACCCTATTCCATGACCATATCCATGCATGGTATTGCTATGAACTTACTTTTTGAAATAAGTCCTATATATACTTTTTGATCCACATCTGCGCAGCAGCGAAAAATATCTTTGAGAAATTTGATTTACGATCTCCTGACATGATGAATCATGCCGTAAAGAAATTCATTAAAAAGATTCATAGAAACGATCATAAGATATTAGAACGAAGTGGGATTGAACATGATAACCATAACAGGGCTGGAACTGAGTAACCCAACAATTCTCGCCGCCGGGATCCTCGGTAGTACCGGCGCATCGCTCCTGCGAGTTGCAGGCAGCGGCGCAGGAGCAGTCGTCACAAAATCGATCGGATGCGCGCCTAATTCCGGGCATCCCAACCCGAGCATGGTAAAAATCGAATGTGGTTTCCTTAACGCACTTGGTCTGCCGAATCCAGGGTACCAACAATATCACGAAGAGGTGGTGACGGCAAAGAAAGGCAGAGTTCCTGTAATTGCAAGCATCTTTGGCGAAAATGCATCCGAATTTGTTGAGGTTGCGCTCGGACTCTGCGATCTTGCGGACGGGGTCGAACTTAACCTCAGCTGCCCGCACGCAGGCAGATACGGCGCATCAATCGGCATCGACCCGTCTCTTGTCCGGGAGATTACATCCGCGGTCAAGGACGCAGTTAACATCCCTGTCTGGGCGAAACTGACGCCGAATGTCACAGATATTACAGAGATTGGGCTTGCCGCACAGGAAGGGGGAGCAGATGCCGTTGTTGCTATCAATACCGTGCGTGCAATGGCTATCGACATCGAATCGGGATTTCCGATCCTTGGCAACCGGTTCGGCGGGCTTTCAGGGGCTGCGATCAAGCCGATTGCCGTGAAATGTGTCTACGACCTGTATGCTGCGCTCGACATACCAATAATCGGGGTCGGCGGGATCTCTACATGGCAGGACGCAGTCGAGATGATGATGGCTGGGGCAAGCGCTGTGCAGGTCGGGTCTGCGGTATGTGGGGGAATCTCGGTCTTTATGGAGATTGCAGACGGAGTCGGGGACTACTGCCATGCGCACGGGCACGATGTCCCGGATATCTGCGGGATCGCGCATGAGCTGTAGTATCGGTAGATGCAGGGATTCGAAAGTAGCGGACATTGGACGATACGATATTTTCAGACATTAGAATAATATGTGGTAACTAAATTCGTGTAATTCGCGCCATTCGTGATCTATTGGTGCTGATTTTATGCCAACGGCACTGCTTGCTACGCTCACAGCACGAGTGGCACGAATCGAGTAAATCGGTGGAAAACACTCGGATTTTTGAGACTTTTTAATTTATTCTGGTCGGTTGAAAACATGGCGCCAACCCGACAAATACGGGTATTATTGTGTGGGTGTAATCATTGAAATCGGTGTTAATCTGTGGCTAAAATAGTATCAGCCAC
>QMVM01000089.1 GCA_003661105.1 Methanosarcinales archaeon
GAGGGTAGTTGCTACAAATCGCAGTTCTATGGCATCCAGTCACACCGGTGCATCCAGATGACGCCGACGCTCTCGTGCAACCACCGCTGCCTCCACTGCTGGAGGCCAGTTGAGATGCCAGTGCCGCTCCCTGCGCCGGCCGATTGGGATTCTCCAGTTGAAATCAAGGGGTCGATCCTGCATGAACATGCGCGCCTCATATCGGGATACGGCGGATCCGAGACCACGGACATGGACGCGCTAAGAGAGGCACAAAAGCCGGACCAGGTTGCGATATCGCTTGCAGGTGAGCCAACCCTCTACCCGTATCTGCCTGAGTTGATCGATCTATTTCACAAGGACGCTATGACCACGTTCGTCGTCTCAAACGGCACGCAGCCGGATATGATTGCGAAGATTGCGCCGACCCAGTTGTATCTCAGTCTGAATGCGCCCGACGAAGATACGTATCTCAAGGTATGCAATCCGCACGGGAATTTCTGGGCAGAGATTCAGGAGTCCTTGCGGGTGCTTGGCAGGTCGAAGACGAGAACCAGAACCGCGGTCAGGATCACGCTTATCAAAGGAGTTAACATGTTCGATCCGGAGGGCTATGCGCGTCTCTTGCGTACGTGCGATCCGGATTACATCGAGGTCAAGGCGTACATGCATGTCGGATTCTCACAAAAACGCCTCGACAGAGCTGCGATGCCTGATCATGATGAGGTACGCCTCTTTGCATCAGAGATCGGGGATGCGGCCGGGTACCGGATCGCTGATGATTCCGCGATCAGCCGGGTTGTCCTGCTCTCGCGAGACGGAGACGTGGAGCGGATTTGAGGGTCCGGGATGAATGGCAGGGGATACGGTTAAATTATCTGAAGGATGCAGATTTATGTGGAGATCAACATGCCATGACATGAGATTGGTCAAAATCTTGGATTCGCAGAACTTCAGACATGTGCATAACGTTATCTGGAAAGGCTTAGGACTTTCGACGATTCAATTACAGACTATATTCCGCCACCCCCTCCAAACACCGACACTCGAGCCGACAGCCCCGCGGCACCAGATACTTTATTTACATATAGCCGCCCAAAGGAACTATAATGACTGACATCGAAGAAACGCCAGAGATAAAACATCTTGTGCGTATCGCAAACGCCGATCTGGATGGACACCGGTCGGTTCAGTACGCGCTCACCGGGTTAAAGGGCATTGGTGTACGAACGTCAAGGATTCTCGCAGACGGTGCCGGGATAGATCCGACATCGATCATAGGGTCGCTGGATGATGCTGAAGTCGAAAAACTCAAGCAGGCAATCGCGAATTTTGAAAGTGCGGTTCCGACATGGATGCTGAATCGAAGGCGGGACTTCCTGACCGGCGAAGATAAACATATCGTTGGTGTGAATCTCGTGTTATCTGTGAACGAGGATATCAACACCATGAAGAAGACCCGCAGCTACAGCGGAATTCGGCATGAGCGGGGCTTAAGGGTTCGCGGACAGCGGACACGGTCGACAGGAAGAAGCGGTGCCACGGTTGGCGTTAGCAGGAAACGCATAGTGAAGTAGGTGAATTCATGGGACATCCACGCAAAGATCATAAAACATACAGCACGCCAAGGCATCCATGGCGGACAGAGAAACTCACATTCGAGAGTGAACTGGTCAAGACTTACGGGCTTCGGAACAAGCGGGAGGTCTGGACTGCCGAGAATATTCTTCGCAAGTACAGGCGCGCTGCACGCAGATTGCTTGCCGAATCCGCAGCAAAAGGAGAACTTTCCGGGCATACGAAAAATGAGGCGAACCAGATCATCGTGCGGTTGCAGCGTTATGGAGTTCTGAAGAGTGATGCGGATCTGGACGCTATCTTGAGTCTTGAGATCGGAGATATCCTAGAACGACGTCTCCAGACGCAGGTGTACCGGCAGGGACTTGTGCACAGTATGCGCCAGGCGCGACAGTTCATCACGCACGGACACGTTTCAATATCCGGGCGCAAAACGACGGTACCGAGTTACACCGTATCAAAGGAAGAAGAGATGCTGATCGACTATTACAAGAACTCTCCGCTTGCACATGAAATGCACCCTGAGCGTCCGACCAGAGTTCAGGAAGGGGATAGCATACTGGACAAGGAGGCATGATAGAATGGCAGAACAGAAATGGGCTGTTGCGAATATACATTCATCGTTTAACAATACGCTGATCACGGTAACAGATCTGACCGGAGCTGAGACCATTGCAAAGTCATCGGGCGGCATGGTCACCAAGGTGGCGCGGGACGAGGGCTCCCCGTATATCGCAATGCAGATCGTCGGACAGATAGTGGATCAATTGAAGGATAAAGGATTTACAGGCGTGCACATCAAGATCAGGGCGCCGGGCGGCAACAAGCAGCGAAGTCCCGGACCGGGCGCGCAGGCGGCGGTACGTGCTTTCGCGAGGGCCGGAATACGCATCGGAAAGATCGAGGATGTGACACCGCTGGCGCACGACGGCACCATGGCAAAGGGCGGACGGCGTGGCAGACGAATCTAAGATTTGGATTAGATTTAACAGGGTTTGTCAGATCGACAACACTGTTTCGCGACCCACGATTCGAGTGCGCGGTTAAACTCATCGGCATCCACGTAAATTTTGCCGCAAACCGGGCACTGCGATCCATTTACATCTTTACCATATCGGTTGAGAGTCTTTGGCATAGTTAGCGCGCCGCATTCGCATCGTATGGTCGGTGGTTCGGGCATGGTGATGATGTGATGCGGGATGTGGAATTAAACTTACTGCTCATGCCAGATATCCTACCATTCCTGAATTAGGGTTTACCAGAAAACAACCTGTTAAAATTTGTGACATTCGTTCATTTGTGATAAAATTAGATAAGGGATCACGAATGGCATGGATGAACAAATCGCACGAATGTCAGGGCTGTGGAGTGCCACCAGATAAACTTTACTGCTTTATTTTGCGGTTAGCACTTAGACTGTTTTAGGTCAATGCACAGGAGAAGATAAGACATTTAACGATAGACGAAGCACCATCATGTCCCACTTCGAGATCACACACAAGGACTCAGCAGGCAGAATCGGGAGATTGTATACAGCACACGGGAGAATCGAGACCCCTGCGGTCATGCCTGTGGTAAACCCGAACATACAGATGATACCCGCGTCCGAACTCACAAAATTCGGGGCAGAGATCGTGATCACGAATGCGTACATCATCTACCAGAACCCGGAACTAAAAAGACATGCGCTGGACATGGGCGTGCATTCCCTGCTTGATTTCGATGGCGCGATCATGACCGATTCGGGATCGTACCAGTTATCAGTGTACCACGACATCGATATCACTTCAGAGGAGATCGTCCGTTTCCAGCAGATGATCGGCTCTGACATCGGTGTGCCACTCGACATCCCGACGCCGCCTGATGTGTCGCACGATCGCGCCGGGTCAGAGATGAAGATAACGATTGAGAGGTGCAAGGCGGCACACCGGCTTATGGAGTCGGACGGGACGGCTGGCTCGATGCTCCTTTCGGGCACTGTGCAGGGATCGACTCATCCTGATCTGCGGTACGAATGTGCACGCGCTCTCTCTGAGACGGGCTTTGATGTCTACCCGATAGGCGCGGTTGTGCCGCTGCTTGTGAACTACCGGTTCGCTGATATGGTGGATGCGATCGTCGCATCGAAGAAAGGACTCTCTCCGGCGGCACCCGTCCACCTCTTTGGCGCAGGGCATCCTGCGATGTTTGCGCTTGCTGTCGCGCTTGGCTGCGATCTCTTCGATTCGGCGGCTTATGCACTCTATGCGCGGGATGGGAGGTATCTCGCCGCTGACGGGACGTACCATCTGGCTGATCTTAAGTATCTCCCATGCTCATGCCCTGTATGTGCATCGCATACCGCAGATGAGTTGAGGGACGAATTTGCAAGCGGTAATTACATTTCACTTGCAGAGCACAACCTTTATGTGACGTTTGAGGAGATCCGGATCATAAAGCAGTGTATCATCGAGGGCAACCTCTGGGAACTCGTCGAGCGCAGGTGCAGGGCACATCCGAGACTGCTCGACGGGCTAAAACGCGCAATCCGCCATACGGACTGGATCGAGAGGTTTGATCCGATCCGAAAGTCGACGTTCTTCTACTGCGGGAGCGAATCCGCATCCCGGGCAGAGGTGCGCAGGTTTGGCGAGCGGCTTGACCGTTTTGATCCAAACGGAAACGTGCTTATTCGCACATGGAAAGTTAAAGGGGAAGCAGATAAGTTCGATTGTGTGCTCAATCTGAAAGCGCCGTTTGGTGCGTATCCTGTGGAACTTGGCGAGACATATCCGTTTAATGCAGAGGTGCCTGAGTTGTCAGAACCGGATTACGAGGCGGCTTCGGTTGCACTTGGAAATGTGCTTCGGCTGATCAGACTCAATCCGGATGCAAGGTTTACGGTCGTCTGCGAATGGGAGCATCCGCTCCTTGCGGAGATCGGGGAGTGTCCGAACGTCGGGGAGATTTTAGCGGGCAATGAATTGCACAATCAAAAACTCCAGTGAAAACGATCTGATTTTATGGTGGTGCGCACGTGTTCGAACACTCGTGCAATTCGCGTCATTCGTTACCATTCGTGAATTCAAGTAAATCGGCGGAAATCGAATGATTGCGGGGCATGGGGCTTCACTTAAAACTAGCCCTGCCACCTCGGGCAACTTCACAATCATGACCCACGGCGTGACCCCAATAGTTATAATCGATGAGAAGTTTTATACTATGTACGTGTGGGGTTGATGTGTATGAATGAAACCGAGTACACAAATTCCAGAGGACTATCATGCCATGCACTGGTCGCAGCCGTGGCGAAGGTATCGTATCAACGATTCAGAGACGCGCGCGTACTCTTTGATCCGATCATTAGAGAGGCGACCCTGCTCTGGATGCAGGAATTGGGCATGGACATGTCGCGCAGGTTTGACCAACCCGAGGATGCAATCCACCATTTCACCGAGTTCACTCCGGATGTACACGACTTCAGCATAACCACGACACAGGGTGGTGCTGTCAGGCTCGAGATCGGCAGCACCTGTCCATTTCGGGATGCGTGTCAGATCGTGGATAGGAAAATCGGGATGGTTAAGGGATGTGCCGAGGCGATCGTACTGCTGCAGGTGATCGAATGCGTATGCCCGCAGAGCGAGTCCCTCACTTATGACTTCCAGCCGGCACATCGGCAAGATCAAGCATGCACAATTCATATAGGGACGGTCGAGCAGATCGTGCTGAACCAGGAGAGCCAGGGGCTATATACTGACTGATACCGTCCATACTCTCTTCGCCTCCAAATAACAACTGGGAGAGCGATGGTTTGTTCATATACGTGATCGTGGGCTCTCCTGTGATATTTCCAAGTTCTGCAGCTATATCGATGGCATCATACATATTGCCAGTCTCATCCACCAGACCGAGATCCACAGCGGTTGCACCTGTATATATCCTCCCATCTGACAGGTTCAACACATCTTCCCGGCTCATGTTCCTGCCGGCAGCGACATCGTCCACAAACATCGAGAAGACCTCCATCACGACCTCATCGGCATACACCTGCTCATCCACAGTCAGGTTCCTCCAGTCAGCTCCCATGTCCTTGAATTCCCCTGATTTTGCAACCCAGTGATCGATCCCTTCCTCGTCGTAGTATCCGCTCTTGTTCTCAAAGACCCATATCACGCCGATGCTGCCTGTGATGGTGCCCGGATTCGCAACGATCCGGTCGGAAGATGCTGAGATGTGATATGCAGCGCTTGCAGCGACATCACCCATCGAGATCACGATTGGCTTCTTCTCTTTTGCTTTCTCAATCTCCCTTTTGATCTCCTGCGCTGCTGCTAACGAGCCGCCTGGGCTATTTACCCGCAGAACGATTGCTTCTACATTATCGTCGTCTGCTGCAAGTCTCAAGTACTTGCAGACGCTTTCTGATGTTGAAACCCCGAATCCATCAGGTAGTCCGCCTGTAATCATCATTCCCTGTACATAGATCACTGCAACCTGATCTTTGTCGGTATAAACTCCGTGCAGATCAACGCCACCAAAGATCACTGCAAGACTCACTCCAATGATCAGTATCAGCGAGAACACAATCACAATGTATGTAAAAAATCCTCTCGAACCTCCCCTCGGCTGTGGCGTTGGGGCACCCGGTGGGATTGGTATCTGCGGGGGCGGCGTCTGGGGTGTGGGGGATAGCGGCGCGGGAATGGGTTGAGGCGACGTATTGGAGTCGAGGTATCTATCGTCGATTCGACTCTCTCGATCCGCCTTATCATCGATCGACACTCCGATTTGCCCGGTTTTATCATCCGTGTCCGATCTCTCTGTTTCCGCGCTACCTGTATGCTCCTGCCCTGTCATCATTGATCTATGGGTTGTGTGGTATTAAAAGCGTTCTGAAAAGTAAAAAGAACCTGCGCTATATATCCACCATGATCAGGATAATATCGAAAAGTATGGTGGTATCATCCACTTCCGCATCCGACACACCACTTTAATATATAGCCGTACAATCTATAAGTTACAACCACACGAAGCCCCGTAGGGTAGCGGTCAAGCCTGCAGGTCCTTGGAACCTGTGACGGCGGTTCAAATCCGCCCGGGGCTATCTATATGGGAGTGTCACCTTGCGTTGGTGTTGGATCAATCACGAATGGGCACGAATAAACGAATGTCACGAATCGACACCTGATAAATTCATGTTATTCGTCAATTCGTATTAGTCGTGATGAAAACAGTCATGTAACATATTTAAAACCGTAGTAACACCAGATGACGTGACACCTCATCCAAGCGATACGATTATATGATTGTACGGTATAATATCGCGGAGTGATTGATATGCTATCTGTGAACGAGACTGCACTGGACATCGTGGAGGAGATGATCGACTTAAGCGAGGAGTTCAAGATCAAAGCTCACACGCTTGACAATGGCGCTACGGTAATCGATTGCGGTGTCGAGGTAGCAGGGAGTTATGAAGCCGGGCTTGCATTTACTGATGCATGCATGGGCGGGCTTGGGGTGGCAACGATTTGTGTGCGCAGTGTCGGCAATGTGCCGCTTACATTCGTTGATATCGTTACTGATCATCCCTGCATCGCAGCTCTCGGCGCACAGACCGCGGGCTGGCAGATCTGCGTCGGAAAGTATGTTGCGATGGGCTCAGGCCCTGCGCGTGCGCTTTCGCAGAAGCCGACAGCACTCTTTGAGAGGATTGCATATCATGACGATGCCGACTGCGCAGTTATCGTGCTCGAATCGAACAAACTACCAGACGATGCGGTTATGCAGTTCATCGCTGATAGCTGCGGGGTCGATGTCGGGGATGTCTTTGCACTGGTTGCGCCGACAGCGTGCATCGTTGGGTCGGTGCAGGTATCAGGGCGTGTGATCGAGACCGCAATCCGCAGGCTGGATGATCTCGGATTCGATACGCGAAAGATAGAGCGTGCAGCCGGAACCGCGCCGATCGCTCCGGTGATGCTTGACGAGATGCGTGCGATAGGCGCGACAAACGACAGCATCACATACTATGGATCGGTGGTGCTTGCCACCAGTGGATTTGAGGAGGAGATCTTCAAACAGGTGCCTGCCAGAACCTCGCAGGACTATGGCAAGCCGTTCTACAAGACGTTTGAGCGTGAAGGGTACGACTTTTCCAGGATCGAGACAGACATATTTGCGCCAGCCGAGATCACAGTCAACGATCTCGATACCGGAAAGACATACCATACCGGGTATCCAAGCGAGGAAGTGATACTCGAATCGTACGAAATTAGCGAATTTAATTAAAGAGGAGTTATCTTGTTTCCAACAAAGAAAGTTCAGAGCATGATCGGGTCCAGGGTACAGGTTGAGATGAA
>QMVM01000090.1 GCA_003661105.1 Methanosarcinales archaeon
ACGTACCACCATAACGCCCTGCGCTGGCTATAAGACCTTTAGCATTAGTGGCTTTTAGCCATTTCTTAGCCGATAGGTAAAAGCTGTTTCGTCCAGCCTCATTTTTAATTCCCTCGAATTCGATGGAATTAAAATCAGGATTGTTAATTTGTTCCCAAACCCCTAAAAACAATACAGTATCTTTATTTTTAAGCCATTGTTCAATGAGCGCACTCCCACCATCAAAGTTCTTAACCATATCAGTAAGCGAGATAAAATCATCTTCTTTATGTGAAATGATGGTAATGGCAGTACCCTGCACTTTGATTGTTGATTTCTTATCTTTCGTCATAGCTGCTATTCCTTTACTCGATGATCAAAAATCAAAACCCATCTTCTCCAAATGCCCATTCACCTTCATCTCTAGCTCATCCACCGTCGCATTCATTGCAGGCATAGGCGTAGCATATCGTTCAGCCAGTTCCTTAATGCGCCGGGCAAGTCGTTGTGAGATGCGTTCCATCTCGGTCTTGACATCCTCACTAATGGCAGCCATCCATTTATCATTCACCACCATGGTCTTGACCTCGTCTTCCGTAAGCACCTTGTACCGGTCTATTACCTGTTTATCCAGTGCTTTTCTGGCGTCTTTGATCTTCTTATTGGCATCCGCTTCTGCCCCCATCAGCTTCAAATACGCCTCCAATACTCCCAGTTCTTCGGCAGCATCGGCATCAATAGCCCCCTTAATCTCTTTGATGCGTTTTTGCACATTGCCCTTACTTATCTTGCCCTTATCAGTCCTTACACATTCCAGCAACCCATCTTCGCAACAGTGCTCTTCTTCCATCTCTTCCATCCGGAGGCTTTCGGCATCACGTTCGGCTTCCAGTTGCTCTATAGTACTTTGTTCTGTGGCAAAGTACTGGTCGATCACCAATTGCTTTGGCAGCAGGTCACTGTCCCATTCATTTTTCTTTTCAATAACCGGGGACAATTCAGCTTTCCAGCCATCCGCAGCAATCTGATAAGCATCATCCTGCATGGTCTCTATCCAGTAGGTCATGAGATGCTGATAGACATCATACTTATCAACGAGGTCTATGCCGGAAAACGATTGTAGAATGCTTTCCGATAAGTCGTGTACCACTACTTTGGGCTTGGTATCGATGCCAGCATGTTCAAGAGTTGGTGCATTTACCTTTTGCCACTCGCTGAAAACGGCATCCGCCTCATGAATATAGCTCACAAATTCGGGATGCGAAAAAATAGTCTGCTTAATCTCATCCGGCAGCATTTTCAGCTTAAGATAGCCGTCCCTTGCGCTTGTGGTAAATAGCGCATCTTTAAGCGTTGGACACACACCCCAATATTCCCCTAGATCATCGATATCCCGCTCCGGAATACCACCAAGCAAATGAGCTTCGATATCCTGTATGTCCTCAACCTCCTGGCTATCGATGTAGCGGGGGATGTTTAAGTTGTACTCGTTTCGTTCGATCTCGTCTACTGTTACCATACGGGAATATTTGGGAACTTCGGTTTGCTTGTTGAACACATCCACAATCTTATGGATATCCTGCTCACGCAAGCGGTTCTTATTTCCGTCTTTCACAAACCCCTTGCCCGCATCTATCATGAAAATGCCTTTGCGGCTATCGGCATTTTCCTTATCGATCACAATAATACATGCAGGAATGCCGGTTCCATAAAAGAGGTTTGCAGGCAATCCGATGATGCCTTTGATAAATCCTTTGCGAATGATATTCTTGCGTATTTCAGCCTCGGCATTGCCACGAAAGAGCACGCCGTGCGGCAGGATTATTGCCCCCTTGCCTTTGCTTTTGAGTGACCGGATGAGGTGCAGCAGAAAAGCATAATCACCATTCTTGGCTGGTGGAATGCCATAACCCCAGAAGCGTTCGTACAGGTCATTTTCCGGGTCAAATCCATCACCCCACGCTTTGTCAGAAAATGGGGGATTGGCAACTGCGAAATCAAAGGTTTTTAGCGTTCCGTCATCATTCTTAAAATAAGGAGTTGAGAGCGTATTATCCTGCCATATCTCTGCTGTTTCGTTGCCGTGCAAGATCATGTTCATTTTTGCCAGTGCAGTCGTTGCAAGATCCTTCTCCTGCCCATAGATGGTAATGCCTTGAGGTGTTTCATCAGCAGCTTTTAGTAGTAATGAACCGCTGCCACAGGTCGGGTCGTAAATGGTCCGATCCTGGCGTTTCGTCTGACTGATACCAATAACCTTTGCTATTACCCGCGACACTTCGGCAGGGGTGTAAAACTGCCCCTTACTTTTACCCGATTCGGTCGCAAAATGCCTCATCAGATATTCGTATGCATCGCCCAAAATATCGTCACCGTCTGCTTTGTTCTTGCTAAAATCAATGCTTTCATCTTGAAAAATGCCTACAAGCTCTGAAAGCTTGTCGACCATCTCCTTACCTTTGCCAAGCTTGTCCGAGTTGTTGAAACTAGCTACATCAATTACACCTTTCAACCCATTGGCTTCTGCCAGCGCTGCTATGATTTTATCGATTCCTTCGCCAATGTCTTTTTTACCTTTCAGGGCAACCATGTCCCGGAAGCTGCCACCTTTTGGAATTACAATTGAGGCATACTTTTCGCCTGCGTATTTGTCTGATACATATTTAACAAACAACAAGACCAGAATATAGTCTTTGTATTGAGAGGCATCCATTCCACCCCTTAACTTGTCGCAGCTTTTCCAAAGAGAGCTGTATAATTCGCTTTTCTTAATTGCCATTGTAATTCCTTTCTACTGCAACATGTTGAATCGCACGTAAAAATTATCGTTTCTGCCTTATTAAATTATACCTGCGCGCCTCAATTAAGAACGAGATTTAATCACACGATAGAAAATCAAAAGTTGTGAGCATTCAGCGCTGGACCTCATGAGGTGAGATATCTCCCATTCCCCCTCAAGCAAGCCCGTACTCGCCCAGCCGCTCCCTCGCAATCTCGCGCTCTTCCTGATGCCCGCGCAAGAATTCAGCCATCAGTTCGGCAGCATACGCCTTGCACGGTCCGCACATCCGCTTTCCGCTCTTGCACTCGTGATAGATCTCCACAATCTCCTTATCATCCGGTATAAGGTGGAATAACAGGAGTTCATACGCCGTGCATTTATCAGGTTCCCCGCCAAGCCGCTTCTGCTCATCAAGTGTCATTCTGCCGCCGGTCTTTGCATTCTTCACCTTCGCGAAAGCATCCTCTGGCGGCTCGGTCAGTGCGATTATGCTCTCGGGAACGCTGCTTGACATCTTTCCGCCGGAAAGTCCGCTCATGAACCTGTGGTAGGTCGCTGCCGGCGGCATGAACCCGTAGCCACCAAACGCGATCTCGGTTCTCTGCACGACAGATTCGATCGCCTCAAAGAGACGTGCATCGACGCTACCTGTAATGACTCTGTCGTCGCCGCTATCTACAAAGATATCGAGATGCTCTTCGTGCTGCTTCACATCATAACCCATGCAATTGATAGCTGATGCCACTGCTGATAGTGCTGCCTTCGGTGCGGATTTGCCGCGTACGCTGATGTACTGCCCGGTGCTCTCGTAGACCTCATGCTTAGAGATCCGCATCCCTTTTGCACTCTCCACACTTGTGTAATGCTGCACATCGTGAACCGACCTGATCTCGCACCGGAACATCCGCATCTTGCTTGCAAGCCCACGCACGAGCCTAATGTGCGGGTCCTGATCAGCGCCGACCGGGACCACGACCGGCTTTGGACCGCAGTATCTTCCGATCTGCGGCTGGAGAATGTCAGCGCTCTGCACAAGCGCACTCTGGAGATGTGCGATGCTTGTTTCGCCGCCGAATCCGTAGATCGCGGAGAGTTCGGACACATTCGTCTTCATGCCGAGTTCGAATGCAAGATCACGCACCTCAGAGCACTCGGACTGGTAATAGATGTGCCCGTCCGGTTCAAATCCGAGCGCGATCAGACTGAGGACGTAATCCTCGATTCCAATCCTCCGGCAATCCTTCCACGACATCCCGCGGACCGAATACGCCTCCATGTCAGCAATCCCAACGAATGCATCGCCGCCCATGCGCTGATGCCAGATAATCTCCTCCATCACCATCTTGTTCCCGAGATGGTTTCTCCCGGACGGCATGAAACCGCTCATCACCGCGAAAGGCGTTTTGTTAACGATTGCGTCCAGTACCGGCTCATAGCCCCGATGCCCGAAGATGATCCTCCTTCGCATGAACGGACACGGATCCGGGACATGCGGGAGAAGTTCATCGAATGATTGTATCCCGAACTCCTCGAATAACTTCGAGTAGTCGTCGATGCCGGCAGAGGCCCACGGATCGAGATGTGGTGTCATGGATTCTCAATCACTCATGTGTCAGTGCTTTGGAAACCGTTCGTGCAAACTCCTCTGCCGCATGAGGACCTACTCCTGTAATGATCCTGCCGTCCCGGGTCACTTCCGCTCCTGTGTATCTGGCACCTTTTCCGGTGATGTATGATGTGCCGCTTTCAGAGACGGTTGCATTCTTCCCGGATAGGACGCCCGCGCCTGCCGGAACCATCGGGCCGAGACAGATCGCACCGATGATCTTCTTGGAATTCTCTGCATCCGTTGCCAATTTCAGGTATATCTCATTCTCGTAGAGTTTATGCGATTCAATGCCCGTTCCCCCAACGAAGACGACAGCATCGTAATCGCTGGTATCGGCATCAGATATGGAAAGATCGATAGATGCAGTCCCGCCAAGCATCCCGTTCGCAGTACCCTTCTTCTCAGATGCTATCACGACCTCTGCCCCGTTCTTCTCGAAAAATTCTTTTGGGACGAACAGTTCCTCGTCCCTGAAATCAGATGGCGCGATAACCATCAGTATCGTTTTATTGCTCATATCTATCATTTTGTGTACCTCGTTATCATGGGTATTATTGGTATTGTCGGTATCAGTATATTCAGTGACGCATCCGGATGCTGATACTGATATGCACAGCATCAGACAAGCGACCACTGTTCCGCATCTCATGATTATCATTCAGACTTTGCTCTATTAAGGTATCTCCTTCGCACCTCATTTATGTGATCATCACTCATATCCAACCTGATGACGCTGGTGATCGCATTCACTGGAGCGATTGGTTCCACAGAGGACAGTAGCGGTCAGTCGGGCGTATAACGTGGTACCGACACCACCACTTCAGGAATATCCGGGGTCTGATCCGGCGGCGGGCGGGGGTGGGGCGGTGCCAATCAAGCCCTAACACAATATTCCACGCTCTTTTAATGCGCCTTTTATCAAATCCAGCTCCCCCTCGATCTTCCCGAATTTCATGTCCATGTAACCCTTCATGTCCTCTCGCAAACCTCGGGTCTCGTCGATCATCACGTCCTGCTTCTCGATCATCACGTCCTGCTTCTCGATCATCACGTCCTGCTTCTCGATCATCACGTCCTGCTTCTCGATCATCACGTCCTGCGCCTCTCGCAATCCGCGGATCTCTGTGGATGTCTCGCTCAGTTTTTCAAGTATCCCTGAGAATCCGTCCCTCGTAACATCAATCAGTTCCTTGAGGTAGTCCGATGCTTTATCCAGCCGCTCATCAGTCTCTCCTTCTCCGACAAGTTTATAGAAGTCCGCTAAATCTCCGGTGGCGTCAGCATGTTCGACTTCGACATCCGCGACATCGATAAGTGTATTTTTAATCCGTATTGCATCGAGAAACTTTCCAAAATCACCGTTTTTACCTTCCGCGATTATCCGAACTCGTCCGTCATCGAGATTCAGGACAAATCCAGTCAATCCGAAGTCTTTTGCGATCCCTATGACCTTTGCCCGGTATCCCACATTCTGAATCTTTCCGGAAACCGTGACTCTTATCTTATTCATCAAATCAACTTTTTCGCGGGCGGTCATAAACTTTTTGCTGCTTGACCGGCTGGAGTGGCGTCTTCAGGAGCTATCTGACCGTAAGAATGTGTGGCATGGAACAGATGAATTTCTGCATGATCTGGAACGAGTGGAGCGAGTTCAGGTCAGATTGGGACACCAGGTGAAGATTTGGCACCTGAATTTAACTGGAAAGTCCAGGAAGACACTCGAAATGATGGGGTTTAAGGAGATACTGAAGGAGACTGTTGAGGTCGATTTTAAGTTGTAGGGGGGGAATTTGAAAACTGTTCAGGTCAATAAACCCCCTGAGATCACACGTACCATGCACATATCCCATCGATACATGCTTATACCTCCGGCGCACCATGAGAATCATGCACTTCGATCTCCACATCCATTCCGCATATTCGCGGGATTGCAGATCGCCGGTCGACTCGATACTGAAACATGCTGTGGATATCGGTCTCGATGGGATTGCGATCTGCGACCATGACACCGTACAAGGCGGAACCGTTGGCGAAGAGCGTGCAAAGGAACTCGGTCTCCCTTTGATTGTGATCCCGGGAGTCGAGATAACGACAACCAGAGGGCACTTGATCGCACTCGGGGTGCGGGAGGATATTTCGCCAAAGAAGACGGTACCGGAGACGATTGCGCGCATCCGGGAACTTGGCGGCGTTGTTGTGGTGCCGCACCCGTTCAAGCGGTTGAGTCACGGTATCGGGGATTTCGCGGATCTGGATGTGGATGCGGTCGAGATATTCAATTCGAGATTTATCACAGGGGAAGCGAACAGGAAAGCAGAGCGGATGGCGCGGGAGATGAAAATTCCAGCAGTTGCGGGGAGCGATGCGCATATCGTGCCAATGATCGGGTATGCAGTGACCGAGATTTCGGCAGATCATAATTTGCAGTCGGTTCTGGATGCAATCCGCGATGGAAAGACCAGGGTTTACGGAAAGCGCACCCCTATCAAGATATTTGCATCGCAGATGGCGAGAGGATGCTTACGGCGGACGAAAGAGATAGTAGGAATCGAAGTGAAGTGAGTTGTATGAATGTTGCGATTATCGGAACCGGGTATGTCGGAACGGTCACAGGCGCGTGTTTCGCAGAGCTTGGGCACACCGTGGTCTGTGTCGATATCGATAGGTCGAAGGTCGATTTGATCAACGCGGGAATCCCGCCGATCCATGAACCAGGGCTTTCCGAACTTCTGGAGAAACATGCGAGGAATGGGTTGCGTGCAACTGTAGCTTACAACGATGCGATACCATGTTCGGATCTTACTTTTATCTGTGTTGGCACGCCATCTGATAAAGACGGGCGCATCGACCTCTCTATCGTGCGTCGTGCATCGGAAAGCATCGGAGATGCGCTTAAACTGGCTAACCGGGACTCGCACCACGTCGTGGTGGTCAAGAGTACGGTCGTTCCCGGAACTACGGAAGATGTGGTTGCTCCGCTTATCCATGCGCGGGGAGGGCTTAAGAATGTCGGGATTGCGATGAATCCTGAGTTTCTGAGGGAAGGAAAAGCAGTGTACGATTTTATGAACCCTGATAAGATCGTGATAGGCGGAGATTCCCGATCCACAGAGATGGTAGCCCGTTTATACGAAAAAATTCCCTGCAAGGCAACGTTTACAAATATTAGAACCGCAGAGATGATCAAGTACGCAAACAACTCATTCCTTGCCACGAAGATCTCATTCGCAAACGAGATCGGGAATATCTGCAAGAAACTCGGGATCGATGTTTACGAGGTGATGTCTGCGATCGGGAAGGATTTCCGGATCTCGGAACACTTCTTAAATGCGGGCGCAGGATTTGGCGGGTCGTGCTTCCCAAAGGATGTTAAGGCACTAATTGGCAGGGCAGAGGAACTCGGATACGACCCTCTCATCCTCCGTGCCGTGGTCCGGGTGAACGAGGAGCAGCCGATGCGAATGATAGAACTCCTTGTCAAGCGGGTCGGGGAC
>QMVM01000091.1 GCA_003661105.1 Methanosarcinales archaeon
ATTGGCCCAGGTTCTGGCTGCATATAATATTCCGATCGGTTCCAGCTTGGATGGTCCAAAGGAACTTAATGACCTGCAGAGGGGCGTTGGATACTACGATAAGACCATGAGGGGCTATGAAATTGCCCGTGATAACGGTCTTGATGTGAGATTCATCTGCACCTTCACTGCACAATCTGTAAAGTTTAAAGAGGATATCTTCAATTTTTTCCTGGAGAATGGATTAACTCTTAAATTGCATCCCGCACTACCGTCGTTACGTTCCGAAAGCTCTGATGAATGGGTACTTGATTCGAAAGAGTACGGGAACTTGTTGATTTTCCTTCTGGACAAATATCTGGAAAACATGGACAAGATCGAAGTTATGAATATCGACCACCTGTGCAAAGGTGTGTTCACACGCAGGGGCACGGTCTGCACCTACGTGGATTGCATGGATAGTACCTTTGCGGTAGGGCCTGATGGGAGCATATATCCCTGCTATCGCTTCGTGGGCATGCCTGAATATGTGATGGGCAGTGTCTATGACCATCCCAGCATGGACGATCTTGCCCAATCCGACGCATGGAAGATTATGCACCAGTTCAAGGACTATGTGGATAGGGAATGCAAAGGTTGCCCTTACATTGATTTTTGTCGAGGCGGGTGCCCCTACAACGCATTAGTGCCTAACAGCGGTAAAATAGAGGGAGTGGATCCCCATTGTACCGCATATAAGATGATATTCAAAGAAATAACCGACCGTATCAATCAGGATTTTATGGGATCCCCTGCTATGGCGATGAACCCATTCCAATCAGAACCTGCTAAGGATACAAAGCCAGGAATAATGCCGTTAATATTCCGTATGATGTGACCGCATATATGTACTCTCGTCTTCTTACCCGATCCTGTTACTGCGGAATGTTTTAATAAGACGGGTTCTGACGTACAGTGCATGGAACAGAGGGAACTTCGTCGTGCCCGGTATCCGATTCCACTTTTGATCGGGGGCATCGGCGGATAAATTATATCTCGCACACAATGAAAATTAAATTTGTATTTGGGGTAGTCGGGTGGAAAAATGAACTTGTGGATAGCACCATCTAAAAAATGCACGACGCGAGTATTCTTATCTGGCGATTTAAAGACAACATCATCATTTTTATTTCAGATAAGACGTGCCCTTCCGATAACGCTCAAACATCTGACCTTTAAAAAATTACTCAATGCTTCAGTTTGTCTATTTGAAATGGTAACAAAACGATCTGTTCTTCATTCCGATCCGCTATACCTGCGAATTGAAGTTTGCCCATATTGTAACCTGCGTTGCCCGGGTTGTATGTTAGGGGGCACGAGAAAGGTATCAGAGAGTAATCCGGAGCATAGACTGGAAGGGGCAATGAAATACATATTATTCGAAGAATCCTTAAGGGATTTTGCTCCCTCTCTTTTCAGGGTATGGCTTTACGACGAGGGCGAACCCCTCTTAAATGGGGAAATTTATGACATGATACATTTCCTAAGTACTAACAACGTGGGTACTTGCGTGAGCACTAATTTTTCTTTGAAATTTTCAGATGAAACCATCGGAAAAATTGCAGACTGCGGTCTTGAACATTTGATAGTTGCACTGGATGGTTCAACACAAGAAAGTTATTCCCGGTACCGGCGGGGTGGGGACTTTAATTTAGTTGTCAGCAACATCAGACGTCTGCAATCGTTGCTATCAAAGAAAAAAAGCAGTCCTCTGAAAATAGAGATCCAATTTCTTGAGTTTGAGTATAACAAAGAAGAAAGGGAAGCGATGCGTAAACTGGCAAAAGAATTGGGGGTTTGGCGGTTGACGATCATGGAAGGATGCAGTTGTGGTGCAGATGAAGAATCAAGACCGGATCTGCCAGAAGATGAACGGCGCGACAAACGTTGCTACGAGATATGGCTGGGCGCAACAATAAACTCGATAGGCGAGCTTGGTACCTGTGACTATGGAGAGGATTTTGGCATCCCCAACATAGGATTTGCCAAAGACTACAAGTCAGAAGGATTGCGTAATCATCCGGCTATTATCCAGTTGCGTAAATCGTTTGGAGACAACTCAGTCCCCCTCAATGATATATGCAAACAATGCCACTGGACCATTAAAAAGAGATAAACCTACCGCATCGGGGAGTTATAATCGCCAAAGACGCGGCTTAAAAAATCCTCCTGTCTGAGTCCCTGCCTGTGCGCCATCTTGTAGAGCGCATTCTGGACGCCTGTGCCGTACTGCGCTGCCTTCTTTGGCGCCCATGCCAGACTGTGCGGGAGGTACTGTTCAGAAACTCTCCTTAAGATATATTTTCGTATATGCTCGCCCCTCTCCTTCCGCATCTTGAGTCGGGCATCGATACCACATGCGACATCCACCACATCGCTGTTGCAGATCGGTAAGTCAAGTTCCACGCCGCACAGCTTTGCAACCGCAACGTCCCGCCTGATCTGGGCAGGGAGTGCGAGCACGTCCTTCTCGAGTTCGATTCCGAGCACCCCGTCATCGAACGCCTGCTCATAACGCTTGTACCCGGCAAAGAGGTCGTCTGCTCCCTGTCCGGTCATCAACGACCCGGTTCCATGCTCGTGCGCACACTTCGACACGAGATACATACATATTCCGATCCCGGCTGCAACCGGGCTCGTGGTTTGTGTTTGTAATGGGTGCATGTAACGTCCATCGATGCCACCGCCAGCGGGACGGGGCATTATTGCATGAAGTACTTGAGGGATCGCTGATTCGATATCCGCTTCGGTGCACTCACATATCCTCAGCCGATCCTCCATCCCGAGCAGTGCTGCTGCCTTCTCTGCATGGTTTATGTCATAAGAGCCATGCATCCCGACCGCGTACAACTCTATATCGGGATCTATCGATGCTGCGATGGCTGCGACTAACGAACTGTCGATGCCGCCTGAGAACGCAACTCCTGTGTGATCCCGGTCCTCCATGCACGACCGCACAGCCTCCTTGATGCACGCTGTGAGTTCGCGGATAGCTTCTGCTTCATCGGTCTGCATTCTCACCACTCACGATCCGGATTGTGTTCATCCAATAGACGCTTTGTTCGATCACATCGAATCCGGCATCCCGTATCATCGAAGATAGATCTCTCCTGATAAAATCCCTTGCGGTCTCCCCTTCCACAAGCATCCATACCTTGAATAGAAGCACAGCCAGCGTGCGTTTTGGGTACGAATAATCAAGGACGGTGATCCTCCCACCCGGCTTTAGCACCCTTCGCATCTCACAAAGCACATTCATCCGCACGGAATGTGGCATCTCATGTAAGCCAAAGGTCACGGATGCGCGGTCAAAGTATCCGTCAGCATAGGGAATCTCCTCGGCATTGGCGTAACAGAATCGTACATTGTCTTCGCTCTTGTTTTCTGCTTTTTTAAGCATATTTTCGGACAGATCAACGCCCACTACCTCTCCTTTACTCCCGATCTCCTCTGCAACCATCGTACACAACGTACCCGTCCCGCAACAGACATCCAGAACCTTCTGACCCGGCTTCAAATCCATTTTACCGATGGTGAGCCGCCTCAAGCTCTCTTCTCCGCCGAAGAAGGAGGAGATAAATCTGACAAGAGGATCATATATACACGCGATCCTGTTGCAATCATCCCTGTAATGCTCTGGCTTTTCCATACCCAGGATTTGCGTTTCCGGAAGATATAGGGTTTGACGTCATCTGTTGCATGGCGTTCTCTTGGTAAAACAATTTAAATATAAAGAAGTATAAGTGATAATCACCAACACGAGAGGGATGTTAATGGCAAAAATATTCGCAAAGAACCTGTCAAAGAAGAACGTCATGAGCAGTGACGGATCGATACTTGGTGCGCTGTACAACATCGTGATAGACATCCGGACCGGCGAGTTGATCAACCTCCTGGTGAAGCCGGATATGTCTGTGGATCGGACCATGTACCTGGCGGAAGGGAATTACATGCTGATTCCATTCAGCGCGGTTCGTGCAATCAAGGACGTCATGGTAGTAGATAAGACAGAAGCGTTGAAACGTTGAGTCGGTAATGCCCTGTTCGCATCCCCTCAGTCCTTTAACCGGGGAAGCGACCTTTCCGGATGTGGATATGCACAAATCATAGCTGTAATGCTACTATAGTACTCAGTACTCCCACAACCCTTTCTGCTTCTGCGGACTGGCTGGCAGGAGTTTTACCCTCCGAGCCCCATCACTGTCACTCTCGTAGATGTGCAAGGAGTCCGCATAATCAGTCAGTTTCACGATCCGGCAATTGTTCGGGTGGATCACCTCACGGTTCAGCATGTCGATGATTGCAACGATGTTTGCCTGCCATGCAGTGTAGAGATCGCGGCTTCGCCATGTCAGGTGCACTTCAACGCTCTGGTCACCAAGATACCTGATCCAGATGCGCTGCAAACACGGCGGTGACGCGCTCCCGAGATCGGCATCTGCTTGCCACGTAATCACCTGATCCCGGTTCGATGCGATCCCGGTATCTATCTGCGTGGCAAGGCACTCGCGCAAAGGCACTATCTGATCGAGGTCTCCGTCCCCATACACCACAAGCCGCTCGAAATAGAGGTACGAGAATCGCTCCTGCTCCGGTTTTTCGACGTACTGTGTGAGATACTCTCTCGTGAACTCCTCGCAGTACGGATCGATGTGCTGGAACGGAAACTGCGGGTGCAGTTCTCGATCCTCTATCTGCCTGATCGCGTCACCAGTGAGTTCGAAGAGCACACACGCATCTCGTATTGGCTTTGGCTCGGATGCGTCTCCGATTGTTATCTTCAGTCCGTCGCGCAGCACATACCGTACCGCCCGCGCCCACGCGTTGTGAAAATCATCTTCCTGTACCAGTATCGTTGGTGGTAATTTCATGGACATGTTGAAACGACTTTTGGTACTTTCGTATCCGGTGCAAAACAAAGCACGTTGCAAGCTTTTGTTCAGTCTATTGCCTTTGATCCGAATTGTACCTGCACTTTTGTTTAAGTGGCGTCTGGTTAAAGTTTTGCTCTTTCGATCTGCCGTATCGTTTCGTAACCCGGGCAAACCGATCGCAGTAACATGAATCACCTCTTAAGTACTGATAAATACCTTGCCGCATATAACACCGTACCGGAGTAGGATGCCATGAAACAACTTGAGATTCTCGCAGCCCCGCTCGAAGAGAGGTCGCTCAAACTCCTCCTCTTCGGCGCAGGCGAACTCGGAAAAGAGATTGCGATAGAGGCACAGCGCCTCGGTATGGAAGTCATCGCGGTGGACCGATACGAACGGGCGCCAGCACAGCAGGTCGCGCACAAGGCATACACAGTCAACATGATGGATGCAAATGCGATGCGTTCGATTGTGGATCGGGAACTGCCTGATATCATCATACCTGAGATCGAGGCGATCGACCTCGATGTTCTCTTTGAGTTCGAGGAGGAGGGGTATCTGGTTACGCCGAATGCAGCGGCAACCCATGCTGCGATGAACCGTGAGCGCATCAGAGAGTTAATTGCTAAATCGGGCGTTAAAACAGGCGCGTACGCGTACACCCGCACAGACGATCTACTCGAGTTTACAGACGCTGTCGAGAAGATCGGGTATCCGTGCTTCAGTAAAGCGATCATGTCAAGCAGCGGTAAGGGCTCATACTTCATCGAGAGCCGCGATGACATCGAGAAAGCGATGGACGCTGCCAGATACGAGACCCGCGGATCAGGCGAACGTGCGATCATCGAGGAGTACATCCCATTTGATACCGAGGTAACAGAACTTGCTGTGCGGCATCTGGACGAGGATGGTAACATCGTCACCACATTCCCAAAGCCAGTCGGGCACTACCAGATCGATGGCGATTACCACTCATCGTGGCAGAGTCCGAATATCGAGGAGTATCTTCCGTACAACGTGGATGATCTCGGAAAGTCTATCGAAAAGGACACCTCACTTGCGAAAGAGGCGGAAAGGAAGATTTACGATGCAGCACAGAGGATCACCGACGAACTGGGCGGAGTCGGCGTCTTCGGGTGCGAACTCTTCGTCCGTGTCAGGGATGATAAGGTAGAGGTCTATGGCAACGAATGCGCGCCACGCCCGCACGATACCGGCATGGTTACGTATATCTCGCATCCGCAGGGATTTAATGAGGGTGGCTTGCATGTTCGTGCGATCACAGGGCTCCCGGTTCCAGCAAGAATCGAGGATGGTTATCGGCTCTTCGACCCGCTGATGCCCGCTGCGTCCCACGTGATCATCTCGCCAGCCCAGGGGTTCGATCCGATGTACAAAGGTCTCTTCGAGGCGATGTCTGTGCCGGGCACCAATATCCAGCTCTTCGGAAAGCCTATTTCGTATCACAGCGGGTGGATCGTTGAGGAGCGGATGGGGATTGCGCTTGCCATGGGCGCTGATGCGTTCGATGCGAAAAGAAAAGCTGAAGTTGCTGCGCACAAGATCTTGATCAGGACTGCGACGGATCGGGAATGGCGCGGGCAGGAAGAGACGCGGATGCATGTGGCGGTGTAGAAATGGTGATCGGATGGTGCCAACAGAGAACCTCACCAGATCCCGGTCAGCGGCAAGACCTTGTCCGAGTGTGGTGTTAAAGCCTGCCGAAGTTAGCTTCCGCCGGGGGTGGAAAGAAGTGATGGCAGGCGAAACACGACCAGTATCTGAATTATTGGGTGGCACCGATGCCGAATGAGCCCGCCGAATCTGTGCAGGTTTGGGTACATCCCGGAATTCAAGTGCAACCTGCGTGGCGCGGATGTATGTAATGGTGTAGGGGTGGTTTTCGGGAGATTTTCGGATCGTAAGCGCTTGCAGGTCCCAGACCAAACACTCAAGATCGCGCCAAGCACATCCCGGATTTTATGTTAAGATTTATAAATGTGCGTGATCGATAATACACCAACTAACCAAAGGTTGTGCAGGAATGGATACAAAAGACACGATATATGCAGCGTTAATGGTCGTATCAGCATTTGTGCTGACGTTTAGATGGCTCAATTACCTGGAGAACCAGGATCCCGTGATCTATGTCTCTGCGATGATATTGGTTGCTGCGCTCGCCGCGATGATCATGAGTGCGGATGCGCGGCTCAGGAGGATCGAATCCGAGATCGAGGCGAAGGAACGATCCTTGCGGATCAATATTCAGGGCATGGAGGAAAGTGTGGATCGCAAACTGGATGCCATGACCAATGAAACCAGAGCCAGCATAAAAGAGATTACAGGCAGATTATACCGATAAACAGCCATGCGAAAAGCGACTATTAACCGAAAGACAAACGAAACAGAGATAGACCTGACGTTTGTGATCGAGGGAACCGGCAGATCAGAGATCGACACAGGTGTTGCCTTTCTCGATCATGTGCTGGACTCGTTTACGCGGCACGGGTTGTTCGATCTCACCATCCGCGCGGCAGGGGATATCGAACTCGGTGATCACCATCTGGTCGAGGATGTTGGTATCGTGCTCGGGCAGGCGATATCCCGGGCGATTGGTGATCACGCGGGGATTGCGCGGTTTGCCGATGTCAGGGTGCCGATGGATGAAGCGAGTGCAAGCGTGATCCTCGATCTTAGCGGGCGGAGTTACCTGGTCTTCGATGCCGGGTTCTCTTCAGACATGGTCGGCGATCTCACGACCCAGATGGTGCCGCACTTCTTCCACTCATTGATCACAAGTGCTGGCATCAACGCGCACATCTCAGCAAGCGGCGAAAACGACCACCA
>QMVM01000092.1 GCA_003661105.1 Methanosarcinales archaeon
CGGCTGGGCGCATCTGAACAGCACCCCGGATGATGAGAAGAGGATCGCGATGATCTACTATAACCACGGTGGCGGCAAGAATAATCTCGCTGCGTGTTATGTCAATGTCCCTCCGAGTCTCCAGAATATCGTAGACGCTATGAACCGGTCAGGATACAACGTTACAGGTGAGATTCCAAACGAGACCGAGCTTGTCAGGATGATGACACTTAATGGAACAAACATCGGGACATGGGCGCCAGGCGAACTTGAAAGACTCGTCGCCTCCGGGACAGCGACCCTTCTCCCTGTTGAAACGTATCTCGGATGGTTCGGCGAACTTGAGGAAGAGCGGCAAGCAGAAGTAATCAAGAAGTGGGGCGAGCCGCCAGGAGAGATCATGACATGGAAGAACGAAACGACAGGAGAAGAGTATTTCGTGATCCCAAAAATCTCCTTTGGAAACGTCATCTTAACACCACAACCGACGCGTGGCTGGCTTCAGAACAACACGGTGCTGTACCACAACAGAGACATCCCGCCGCACCACCAGTACATCGCATTCTATCTCTGGCTCAAGCATGATCGGGAATCCGGCGGGTATGGCGCGGACGCGATCCTGCACTTCGGAAAGCATGGCACACAAGAGTGGCTTCCCGGGAAGGAGTCGGGTTTATCGAGCAGAGACTGTTGGCCAGCAATACTCATCCAGGACATGCCTGTGATCTATCCGTACATCGTGGATAACATCGCTGAAGGTACACAGGCAAAACGGCGGGGAAGCGCAACGATGATCACGCATCTGACGCCCCCGATCGTTGCTGCGGGGCTATACGGGAACCTGACCAATCTTGCACAGACTGTGGCATTGTACGTTGATTGTGGTAATGAGACTGTCAAGGAAGTGTACAGGAACACTATCATAACAGAGTGCAGGGAACTGCATCTTGATGATGACATGAGCGTTGATCTTAACGAGACGAGCGAGACACTCACGAACGAGACCCTGTTTGATGAGTTCGTCCTTGAGCTTGCTAAGTATCTCTACGACATAAAGACCGACTTCATGCCGTATGGGTTGCATACGTTCGGCGATCCGCCTTGTGGTGAGCCGTTGATCGGCACGATCATCTCGATGCTTAGGGATGACTACAAGAAGGATGTTGCCCGGATGATCGGATATGATGACTATCCAAACCCGTTTCGGATCTATAAGGAACAAGAACTGGACAACTGCACCGCGCAGTTGCTTGAGAAGGTCCTGATCAATGGAACCGGGATCATCGGAGCGCAGGAGGATGTGTTTGACAACCGGTCGAGTGAGAATGTGAGCAGGCATCTTGAACGCGGGCTTTCGTTTGCAGATGATATCGCGAACTGCACGGTTGAGGTTCCAGCCACACTTGATGGGTTTGATGGGGAGTATATCTCACCATCCGAGGCGGACGACCCGATAAGAAATCCGAATGTGCTTCCAACGGGGCGAAACTTCTATTCGATGAATCCGCGAGCGATACCAACGAAGGAGGCGTGGGAGACCGGAAAGAAGATGGCAGATGTCTTCATTGAGCGATACCGGGAAGATCACGACGGCGCATACCCGAGAAAACCCGCGATCGTTCTCTGGGCGTGGGCGATGACCGATTATGGAGTGGTTGAATCCGAGATCCTGTATCTTGTCGGTGCAAGACCGGTGTGGGATAGCTATGGTGCAGTGTATGATGTCGAACTGATCAACGAGAGCGAGCTCGGGAGACCGAGGATCGATGTCATGATAATCCCTTCAGGGCTGCACAGGGACGTCTACCCTGAGAAATTGAAGCTGATCGATCGTGCGATCCGTCTTGCTGCCGAGGCTAATGACACCATCTATGACAACTATGTCAGGGAGAACTCAGAAGGGACAGAAAGGATAGAAGGGATTTTCGAGGCTCTGAATGCGACAGGCAACTACACAGGACCGTATCCGGAGGGAGATGCGAGATACCTCTCAGTGTCGCGGATATTCCTTGAAGCACCCGGCACATACGGGCCGAATCTTGATTCCGTGATCGGTGCAAGCAGCACATGGAACAATAGTTCGGTGATCGGAGAGACCTACATCAGCAGGATGCACTACATCTATGGCGATGAGGTCTGGGGCGTCCCAGGTGAGGAGGTCTTTAAGCTCAATCTGGCGCAGATCGATGCGATCGTGTTTAACATGAACTCAAACCTGTACGGGTTAATCGACAACGACGATGTCTTCCAGTATGTGGGCGGGCTTTTGCAAGCATATAAGGTGGTCACTGGAAACGATTTTGATGTTGATAGCGTATATGTCACAGACAACAGCGATCCGACCGCAGATCCAACGGTCTCTTCGCTTCGCGAGGTGATCTACCAGGAACTTCGCACCAGATACTTAAATCCTGAATGGATCGAAGGGATGATGGGTGAGGGCTATGCTGGTGCTGGTGAGATAAGTAAGTTCTTTGAGTACCTCTGGGGCTGGGAGGCGACGTGCCCTGATCTTATCAGCGATGATGTGTGGCAGGAGGTCTATGATGTGTATGTGGGAGATCAATATGGTCTTGGGCTGGGTGAGTTCTTCGAAGGAGATACTGCGTATGCATACCAATCGATACTCGGTAGACTGCTGGAAACGGTGCGCAAGGGATACTGGACTCCGGCAAGCGATGATGTGCTGCGGCAACTGGTGACTGCATACATTGAGTCGATCGTGGATACTGGTTACGTGACATGTTGCCACCACACATGTGGAAACCCTTTTCTCGACGAATATATTCGCGGGCTCATATCCGCGCTTGGCATAGATGATGAGATCGACCCGGAGTACGTGGACAAGTTTTACAGAATTATGGATGAGATGAGAGGAGATACGCCCGCGAAAACATCAGAAGATAAGTCCGAACCGGATGATAGTAGTGGTAGTAATACCGGGGATGGCACATATCCGCCAGGCTGGTCTAATGAGACCGAAAGGGAGGCGAGCGGGAGTGGTATGGATGTAAGCATGCCCGCAAGTTCGTCCGAGGCATCAAATCCGTCCGAACCGTCCGACTACATCGAAGGACCCGAGATGGCGGTCGAGAAATCAGGGAAGTTAAACACAGCCCTCTCCTTCTCTGGAGCTCCGATGCTCGGGATGGTTCTGGTGATCGCGCTGATGATCATCATCTACTGGGGCTACCGCAGACGGCGGTGACCCCGCCACTATTTTTTTCGATCGTTAAGGCAGGAACAGTTAAGGTACGGTAAGTTATTCAGATGTATTGAGCAGACACCGGTGAAGCATCCGTTAAGACCCGTTTGTATGATTGGTTGTCTGTTTAACCAAAATAGATGCAAGTCAAAACAGGCAATGCGGAGTCACGAAACATGGCGAATGCAAAGATAAGAACAAGAACTGTACTGACGGTGATAATCCTCGCGCTCGCCATCGTAGGAACCGCATCAGGGGATGGGGATGAGACGTTGTTCATTCTCGGAACCGGCGTAAACGAAGCCGCGCTAAAAAGCGCTTCGGTGACCGACATGATCGCCGCTGAACTGACTGTGACGATCTTTACAAAGAACGACACCGTGCCCGAGAGTCTCAACTTCTCGAATTACCGGGTGATATTCATCGAATCGCAGAATGAGGCGATGGTGGGCAGGTGGGATACAGATCTAACCGCTGCCAAAGAGAACGGAACCACGGTCATCGGATACAACCTCTCCCCAGCCAATGCCGCCGTACAAAACGTTGACCTGAAATCGGAAAATCTCGCCGCGATCGAGAGGTACTGGATAGAGGGCGGCGAAGAGAACATGAAACACTTCCTGATGACGATTGGGGAGAACTTTTGCGGCAGGTGGTCCGGAGTTAATCTTCCCGATCCTGTAATGATGCACCCGAAAGTGAACATCACGTACATAATAAACAGCGACCCCAACCGCTACTATTTAAACAAGATCATCGACGAACGGACAGTGATTACAGATCGTTTCAACGTCAGGGTGATGAGCGGTTCTGATGCCGCAGATGCAAATTTCACTGACCTCTCGGATCAGGATGTTATAATGCTCTACATGATCGGTGCTAACGAACTTCCACATCTCAAGGATGCGCTTATCGATGCGAAGAATGGTGGCACAGAGATCGGGCTCATTGCTGTTACCGATGTGTACGGAATCGCCACCATCGATATGGAGAACCCGCCCCACAGCGCAGTTGCGGACTACAACTACAACGGCGGATACGAGAACATGGAGAACTGGATACGCTATATCGGGGCAACTCTCAAGGGCGTCTACATCGAGTATGCACCTGCTACGCCCCCGACGGTTCCTCAGCATGGGATATACCACCCTGATGTGTTTCCGAGAATCTTTGATAACAGTACCGAATATCTAAAGTGGTATTCGGATCACGGTTATGATGCATCCGCGCCCACAATTGGCATCGTCAGGAACAAACTCGATGACGATCGCATATACTACAAAACCGACGATGCGATAATCAGGGAACTTGAATCGAAAGGATGTAACGTCATCCACACCACCAATCAAGTCTGTCAGGGGGACGAGGATTGTTTCACCAGAGATGGAGTAGTACTTGTGGACGCCATAATCTCCTTAAACGCGTTCTATCTCAATTATCGTGATCAAGAAAAAGGCGTTTCTTACCTGAAAAAATTCAACGTGCCAGTCCTGAAAGGCGTAACCGATTACTACAGCACGCCCGATGAGTTTAACACCAGCACCCGCGGGCTTAACCTGATGTCCATTCCTTTTCAGGTGACCCAGCCCGAGATCGACGGATGCATCGATTACATCTGGGTAGCTGGAAAAGTCAAAGATCCTGATAACCCGGAGCGGACGTACTACGAACCGCTCATGCCGCAGGTAGAATGGCTCTGCAACCGGACAATCAATTGGGCAGAGCTTGGCAGAACCGAGAACTCCGACAAGAAGATCGCCATCCTCTACTACAACCACGAAGGCGGTAAGAACAACATAGGTGCCAGTTACCTCGATATAGCACCAAGTTTCACACTGCTCCTTGAAGCAATGGGGGCGGAGGGATACGATATCGGAAGTGGCGAGATCCCGAACGGCAGTGAGTTCATCGACCTCTTCATAGAGAGCAGGAACATTGGTTCGTGGGCTCCTGGTGCACTTCGAGAAGTTGTAAACTCAGGCAACATCACGCTTGTTCCAGTGGATACGTACCTCTCGTGGTATAACACTCTGCCAGATTCTGTGCGTGAGGAGGTCGAGGCGAGATGGGGCGAACCCCCTGGTGAGATCATGGTCTACGATGGCAAGTTCGTAATCCCGACGGTGCAGTTCGGAGACGTGATATTTGTGCCACAGCCAACAAGAGGCGGACTCTCTGACGAATCAGCCATATACCACGACAAGACGCTTCCGCCGACACACCAGTATCTGGCTGCATACTTCTGGATCAACCAGGTCTTCGATGCCGATGCCATGATCCACTTCGGAACACATGGCACGCAGGAGTGGCTTCCCGGAAACGAGGTCGGGCTCTGGCGGTATGACTATCCCGCGATCATGGTGGCTGATACGCCGGTCGTGTATCCATACATCATGGACAATGTTGGTGAAGGCACACAGGCAAAGCGCAGGGGAAATGCCGTGATCATCGACCACCTGACCCCGCCGATCGTTGCGGCAGGCATCTATGACGAGCTATCCGAGCTGCATGATAAGATACATGACTACGAGAGTGCCGATGAGACGATGAAAGGTCCCTATCGCAGCACCATCATCGATCTTTATGATTCACTCACTCTAAAAGATGATCTTCACGTGACTGCTGAACAGATGAATAATATGACACGGGATGAGTTTGAGAGCTTCCTGGAAACTGGGGTGCACGATTATCTACATGAACTCCAGTCTACGCTCATGCCGCTGGGACTTCATATCTTCGGCACAGCACCTGCTGACGCGAAGCTGGTCTGCATGGTCCGGTCGATGCTTCGAAAAGACTTCGCAGACCATATCGTAAACGTAATCCCGCACGATACCGGAGACCTTCATGACTGGGGGGATGCTGCCGACATACATGCAAACAATCTCCTGAACGAAACGTTGCTTAACGGAACCGATGTTGCGACTGCCCAGACCAGGGTTCTCAACCTAACTGCGCCTGATCCAGATATCACGGCTGATCTCAACCGGGCGATTAACTACTCCGCGCTTCTTGGCAAGACGACACGCGAGATCGATCAGACGATGCGTGCGCTCGATTCCGAGTACATCGAACCCGGACCCGGAAACGATCCGGTACGCAACCCCGAAACCCTGCCAACCGGCAGAAACTTCTACAGTTTCGACCAGAGAAAGTTCCCGGATGTCGAGACCGAAGCGATGGGAGTTATCCTTGCGGATCAGTTGCTTAAGCAGTACAAAGAAACCCATAATGGCACATATCCGGACAAAGTGGACTTCATCCTGTGGTCTGTCGAGACGATGCGGCACAGGGGGATTATGGAGGCTCAAGTATACTCGCTTCTCGGTGTTGCGCCTACGAGAAGTAGCGGCAGGATCACGGGCTTTGCAATCATCCCGCAGGAGAACATGACTCACCCGAGAATC
This sequence comes from Methanosarcinales archaeon, assembly GCA_003661105.1. Lineage (GTDB taxonomy): Archaea > Halobacteriota > Methanosarcinia > Methanosarcinales > Methanogasteraceae > Methanogaster_A. The sequence continues at coordinate 6,592 of QMVM01000092.1, forward strand.
GATGTACTCCTCCTGCCCTCAGGACTCTACCGGGACACATTCCCATATCAACTTGAACTGATGGATGAGGCGATCCGGATGGTTGCGGAGCTTGATGAGAGCAACGAGACGAACTATGCCCGGCACAACTCGCTTCGGATGTATGGTGACCTCACCGCTGCCGGCTACAATGAAACCACAGCATGCAACTTATCGAGAGCGCGTGTGTTCGGCGATCCCCCCGGTGCTTATGGAACAGGTCTCCCGGGTGCGGTTACCGCAAGCGAGACATGGGATAACGAGTCAGAACTCGCAGACCTCTTCATGGCGCGGATGGGAAACGTCTATGGGCGGGATGTCTGGGGCGAGAACTATGAGGACGTTTTCAGGCAGAATCTCATGGATGTTGATGTCGGGGTGCACAGCGACAGTTCAAATCTCTTTGGAGTGGTCGACAACGATGACTACTACCAGTATCTCGGGGGATTAGCGCTTGCTGTAAGATCGCTCACTGGCGAGACTCCTGACCTGTATGTAGCTGACCTGACAAGCGCGGACGACCCGAAGATGACAACACTTGAAGGGACATTTCGAAAGGAGTTTCGTTCGAGATACTGGAATCCCAGGTGGATCGATGGGATGATGGAGCACGGCTACGGCGGCGCAAGAGAGTTTGCAAAGTTCACTGAGTATACATGGGGCTGGGATGTGATGACGCCGGAGATGGTAACAGATGAAGACTGGAACAGGATATTTGAGGTCTACGTCAATGATACATACAATCTTGATCTGGACGAGTTCCTCAGAAACGAGCATCCTTATATATATCAGTCGATGACAGCACGGATGCTCGAAGCCACACGGAAAGGCTACTGGGACGCGCCGGATGATGTGCTGAAGACGCTCGTCTCTCAGTATGCGCAATCGGTCATCGAGAACGGTCCTGCCTGCTGCCATCATACCTGCGGAAATCCCATACTTGGTGATGAGTACATACCAGGTCTCATCTCTGCGTTTGGACTGTCGTCCGACTTGAATGCAGAGTACGGTGCCACGATGGAATCGGTTACAGAGCGGGGCAAAACCGCGGCGAAAGGGGGCGTTGGCAAAGACGCCGGCAAACCCGCAAATCCATCTGAACAATTAAATCCGTCTGAGGACTATGTC
>QMVM01000093.1 GCA_003661105.1 Methanosarcinales archaeon
GATCCTGATAGCGTGCTTGAGGAGTTGCGCAGGGTCCTAAAGCCGGACGGGATTCTGTCGTTCAGCGATCATCATCTCAAGGAGGCTGAGATTGTGTCACGGGTGACAGAAGGCGGATTGTTCAAGTTATTGGAGAAGAGCAGGAAGACGTGCAGTTTTCTTTGCTGTGATTAGGTGCTACTAATATATACAAAAATAATAATAGTAGTTGTACCGATCATTATACTTGCACTCATCAGACTTCTCGCACTCACGATCGTCGCAACCGCGCCACCCACCACCATCACCAGAGGTGTAACGACCGGCGATCACGCTCTGAGCCGAATGCGACAACGACGGTACCCATAGCACCTTTCCGTGCATCCCACATCTTTGAGAGTGGTATCTTCTCGCCCCTGACCGTACAATCGACCGAGGTACTGGCGCCGATAGATAGCGCATCTACAATCTCCTTTGGAATCCTCACAGCTGCACTTCTGCCGAGATTGAATGTTTTTCGCTTGAACAACTCCTACAGCCCCCACGCCCGATCCCGACGCTCAGTTCCACTCACAGGAACTCCATAAGCGTCCTCTGAAACCTGCATTCATCGAGTAACTGCATCTCGCCCCGCCATCTATCATGAGGCGTCCGGATGCGCGTCTGCATCTTGGAAAGCGCATCACCAACACTATCAAACCGCATCCCACCCCCTGCAAGTGCAACACGAACCGCTTCCCTGATCACCCAGACCCCAAGCGGCGCCCAGTAATCAGGGAGAATCTCCCGCACGATGAACACCGACGCCTGCCGCCTGATTGCATGGAGATACTCGACAGCAGAGGTTCTTGCTGCATAGTACCCCCCGGCAAGCGATGAATACCCTTTCTTCCCGCCATACCCCTCCCGGTCGCTTCCTATCCACAGTTTCTCAGACCATACTGAATTAGGATGCCATATCTCGATTAATTCGAACGAAAAACATCTGGGGATCAACAGGATCTCGAAATGGTTGCCGAATTTCTCGGAAGTGAAGAGAACAATGTCGCGTATCTCCGGATAATCCCGTATATCATCAAGCAGCATCTTTCCGACCATGTCATCAATCGCGGTGATCGACCACCGTGTCGGAACGAGCCGCCGCTCTCTTCCCAGGAGTCCGATCGAGAAGATGCGCGTGATGTGGTGCTGCGAGATGTCATGTCCATACAGTTCACGTATCGAGTCAGCGGCAAGTACGTCTGTGTCAGATGCCATGTAATCGACCTTTTCCGGGACTTTCGGGTTCTCTGCAAGTGTGATCTTCTTAATCTCGCCTGCCGGACCCATCGGCATCAGTGTGCCATCGAATGCCACATCCGTGTCCACCGGTTTCGTGAACCACACCTCCGTATCCACCGGCATCTCAGCCATCGCCAGTTCCTGCGATGTGAGTAGAAGCGGGTTTTTGGGTGCCTTCACATCCTTCACATCCATCCGGGTATATGAACGCACCAATCTCGACCGTAATCCGATGACCTCATCGATACCTCTCTTCAAAAGTTCTTTTGGATCGTCATACTGCCGCGCCTCATTATCCCCCACATTCGGAGGTACCAGAGGTCCTGCAAAGATGTCGGGATAGCCTTTGCGCCCGACAAAAACAGATGGCGGCGACGCTCCGAAGAGATTGTCTGAGACTGGGATTGTCTCGACTGCCTTGAATCGCTCCAGAATCGGGCAGCGCGGGCGCCCACATAGTCCCTTTCCCTTGCAGATTACGCATCGATCCATCATCCAGTCATTGGTCTGGTATGTAAAATAGATGGCGGTCGAACCATCAAAGCATTTTTAAGGAGTCTACCATAGTTGGTATGCATTCATGAGATTGCGGATAATCAGTTCGAAAGAAGAGATTAGTAAATTGGATTCAGCCGAAGAGCTTGTACACCTCACATTCAGACCATCGAACATAGACGTGGTCGCGCTGATAAAAGCATGTCCGAATCTTTTGGTGGTGCACATCCCGGATTCGTACAGGAGAACGATGTCGAAGTCAGCAACGATGTTTCTGTCCGCAAACAGCGTAAAACTGCTCGCAGGCGCTCTACGCGGGCATCGCAAGGATATCGACCAGTATCACACAGTGAGCGATGCCGTCATCTCAGAGATACTCGACCACCAGAAGAACGGACTTCACAGGGATGAGATCGTTAAAAGAACCGGCAGAAATTCCGGATTGAGTCCGGATCTCATCAATCACATCGTCGATATCAATAGCAAGCGGTTGAAGATTCGGGAGTCATAACGAAGTATTCGGATTTGCGAAATTCGTGATTTAATCCATTTTTACAGAAATTCCCGCCAATGAAACGTGAATGAAACGAATCGTACAAATTACACTGATGTTATTCGATATTGCACACATAGTTTAAGGATGTCAAACCTGACCCGGATTATTTTGTGACAGTCTCCGGGGTTGCTGCATCACCCGCCTAGATATAGCCGGAGTACGTCCTCGTTCTCAAGCAGTTCCTGACCGCGCCCCTCGAACCGATTTCTTCCCGTCTCAAGCACGTACCCGCGGTCAGAGATCCCAAGCGACCTCCTCGCGTTCTGCTCAACGATCAGGATCGAGGTGCCCGCGCGGTTGATCTCGGCGATCTTCTCAAAGACCATATTCCGCATCACAGGCGCGAGTCCCGCAGATGGCTCGTCAAGGAGCAATAGATCAGGCGAGAGCATGAGCGCACGCCCGATCCCGACCATCCGCTGCTCCCCACCACTTAAGGATCCGGCCCTGATCTGTCTCTTCTCCTTTAACGCCGGGAAGATCGCATATATCCGTTCCAGGCTATCAGAGATATCATCATCGCGTATGAATGCACCCATCTCAAGATTTTCAAGGATTGTAAGAGACGGGAAGAACTCTTTCTCCTGTGGAACGTAAGACATTCCTAATCTGACAACCGCATCCGGCTTGACTCCGGTTATATCATGATCTTTGAAGACGATCGCCCCACCTCTCGGGCGAAGAAGCCCGAATATCGTCTTCATGAGCGTTGATTTTCCCGATCCGTTTGGACCGATGATGGATACGATCTCGCCGGACTTGATATGTATCGATATGCCGTGGAGGATGTTAAGATCGGTGTATCCTGTCACGAGATCGCGCACCTCAAGAATCTTCACCTTCACACCCATCCTTACCCCTCACCACCTATATATACCTCGAGCACATCCCGTCTCCGTTTTATCTCAGCAGGCTCGCCTTCTGCCATGACCTTCCCTTCATTCATGACCACGATCCGGTCGCTGATCTTTGTGATCGCGGGGATGTCGTGTTCGATCACAAGGAATGTCATGCCATCCTCGTGCAGTTCACAGATATACCTGGAAATCTTCCGTGCAAGCGTCGGGTTCACGCCTGCAAACGGCTCATCAAGCAGCATCATCGAAGGGTCGATCATCATCGCACGCGCCATCTCGAGTAATTTCTTCTGCCCGCCAGAGAGCGCACCAGCATACTCATCCTCAAGATGCGAGATCTCAAAAAACTCAAGAATATCCCGGGATTTTTCTCGTATCTGCATCTCCTGTTCGCGTACCCGCTTCGGACGAAGCCAGACATCCCAGATCCGCTCTCCCAATTGGGTCTTTGGTGCGAGCATCAGGTTTTCAGAGACCGTCATCTTTGTAAGCGCCCGCGGTATCTGGAACGTTCTGACCATTCCACATCGTGCAATCTTAAACGGCGAGAGATTATCGGTCCGTATCCCTTTAAACACGATCTCGCCGATGCCCCTTTCAAAACCACTGATCAGGTTGAACATCGTGGTCTTTCCTGCACCGTTTGGACCGATCAATCCCATAACCGTCCCGGCCTCGATGGAAATCGAGCATCCGTCGACCGCTTTCACGCCTCCGAAATGCTTTTCGAGATCCTTTACAGAGAGTATATCCATCTTCATCCGACCCCTACCTTTGATGCCTGCTATCTGATATCTGATCAGTCAGACAGTGCAAGTTCCTCCTTCTTTCCAAATATCCCTTCGGGTTTGTGCATCATGAGAATAATCAACAATAGCCCGATCACGATCATCCGAAACGCGCCCATCTGGTGCGCGGTGAACGGGAGGAACCTGCTGGTAAACTGTGTTACGCTTAAGAAAGTACAGAAGACGAGTGCGCCGACGATCGTGCCTTTGTTACTCGCAGTCCCGCCAAGAATTATAATGATCCATGCATGAAACGTCTCAATCGGCTTGAACGTATTCGGATCGATGTAGGATATATAGAACGCAAGCATTGCGCCTGCAAGCCCTGCTATCGCAGACCCTATCATCAGCGACTGGAGCCGGTACCAGAAGACATTCTTCCCGAGCGCGGAGGAAACCTCCTCGTCCTCACGAATCGATTTTAACACCCTACCCCATGGCGATCGTATCAGTCTTTCGAGAGCGAAGTAGACAATCACCAGTATCATAAGATACAATATTAAAAGAAAAGTATTGTAATACTGGTACGGGATCACATCCTGAAGTGGACGGTCAAATCCATGAATCCCGAACGGACCTCGCGTTAGCCACTGTTCGTTTAAAAGAATAAATCTTAACACCTCGGAAAAGCCGATCGTGACGATTGCAAGGTAATCTTCCCGTAATCTGAGGGTAGGGATTCCAAGCAAGAGTCCAAAGAACCCGGACAGGACAATCCCTGCAATAACCGATACAAAGAGCGAAAATCCGCTCATATTAAACATCACAGTAGTATATGCACCGATTGCAAGGAATGCGACGTGCCCGAAGTTTATAAGCCCGGTAAAGCCCCACTCAAGATTCAGCCCCAGCGAAAAGATCGCATAGATCGACGAGATCAGAAGGATCGTTGTGATGTACGGGAGTAGCATATCTACGTATTCGATCATTTCGCACCCCCGAAGATCCCTTCTGGCTTTAGAAGCAGCACCAGTGTCATCACAACGAAACTGACAGCAAACTTATACTCTGTCGGGAGTATTGCGGTACTCAGTTCCTGAGACAGCCCGATAACGATCCCGCCTGCTATCGTGCCATACGGATTTCCGATTCCGCCGAGGATGACTGCTGCAAACATTGGGAGCAAGAGATACCAGCCCATATCCGGTCTGATCGCTGTGACGAGCCCGTACAGCACACCGCCAGCAGCAGCAAGCCCGAGCCCGATCACCCATGTCCAGAGGATCACCCGATCCACATCGATGCCTGATATGCGGGCGAGATCGATGTTGTCAGAGAGTGCACGTATCGATTTCCCGATCTTTGTCCTTGATAAGAGACAGTGTAGGGCAAAGACCAGTATAAAAGCCGAAATTATAACCAGAACCTGATTTGGGGCGATGGTAGCTCCAAAAAACTCAAATCCGCGCCGCACAGGGATATTATAATTTCTTGTGCTGCCACCCCAGATGAATATGAGGGTGTTTCGCAGCACCAGCGCAAGTCCGATCGAGATGATGATAAGCGTCGTCCGGGAGGCGTTTTTCCGCCTCATTGGGTGCCATACCACCTTCTCCATGAAAATCCCGAGTACGATGGTTGCAAGTATCGCGACCAGAAAAGCGGATGCGAGATGCATCCCCAAAGAAGCGTTTGCAAATAGCGCGATGTATGCCGCAAACGCCACAAAATCGCCATGCGCAAAGTTCACAAAGTTAAGCGTCTTGTAGATCATCGATAAACCGATAGCGGTGATGGCGATTATGCTGCCGATGACCAGACCGTTGATAACCAGTTGCATCCGGTGATAATGATGGGGCTGGATGTATATAATGGTTGGCGTGTGGAGGTTGTCTGGTTACGCGGTGTTACGCCAAAACTTAGATGCTTTCCGGACATCCGAAATCCGAAACATCGGAGTGACTTCACAGCTCTGCACACAGAATGTTTATATATCACTAAGTGAATGGTTCTACCAAAACGTACGGGAGGTGAACGACACCATACCTGGGCCACATACAACATTACAGACAATAGAAAGCGTTATAATAATAAATAAAAAGGAGGCATAATTTTGAGAATAATGAAATATCTGACCGTTTTTGCGGTTCTTGCTATTGTTCTGGCATCTGGATGCGTAACGCCCTCAGATAAAGAAGTTAAGATCGGTACATTGCTACCACTAACAGGTGACCTTGCTGCGTATGGCGGACCGATGGAGGACGGGGCGCGGCTTGCGATAAAGGAGGTTAACGAGAACGGAGGCGTTCTCGGTAGTGATATCAAGCTTGTCACCACAGACTCCCAGACCACTGGGGTCGCTGCAGTCGGTGCGATGAACCAACTGGTAACAATCGACAAGGTTCCTGCCGTGATCGGTGCTGCAGGAAGTGGTGTGAGTCTGGCTATTATCAATATCGCAGTGAGTAACCATGTCGTCCAGATATCCCCCTCGAACACCGCTCCGGACTTTGAGACATATCCTGATGATGGGTTCTACTATAGAACTGTTCCGTCGGATGCCCTGCAGGGAAAAGCGATGGCAAAACTTGCGAGTGAGCGCGGATACGTCAATGCGAGCACGCTCGTCCTCAACAATCCTTATGGGGCCGGGTTTGAGGAGGTCTTCAAGGGGGAGTTCGAAAAACTCGGTGGAACTGTTATCGATCGTGTCAAATACGATCCAAACGGAGTAACGTTCGATTCCGAGGTCGATAAGGTGTCTGCGAGTAATCCGGAGGTTATCATCCTCGTCGGCTATCCTGACACAGGAAGTATAATCCTCAAAGCCGCTTACGAGAAAAGTGTCATCGACGAGAGCGACTGGCTGCTTTCGGAGGGCATGCGTACCGATGAACTGGCTCTAAAGGTCGGGAAGGATGTCGAAGGCAACTACATCGTGGCTAACTTTACCGGCACAACACCAGACCCGCGAGCCACTGGTCCTGCTTATGAAATGTTTGCAGCGGCTTATGAGTCCGAATATGGCAGAGAACCGGCCACATTCAGTTCGAACACTTATGATGCTGCTGCGATCATCGCGCTCGCAATCGAGAAAGCCAGGAGTGCAGACGGGACCGCGATACGGGACGCAATACCTGATGTGGCAAACGCACCGGGTGCTGAAGTCTCTGATATCAAAACGGCACTATCGCTGATCCGGAACGGAACAGAGATCAACTATCAGGGCGCATCCGGGGAGATTACCTTCGATAGCGTTGGCGATGTCTTTGGGGAATACTGCACGTGGCAGGTAACAGAGGATGGTAACGTGACGCTGGGCGAATCGATAGCAATCGAGTAATAGCCCTGCTTTTTTTATTTTTTATGTACTGGGCTTTTAGACAGTCCCGGGCACAATCGAAAACTCCAGAAATCACTCTGATTTTGTGGCAACCAATTTCATGTAATTCGCGTCATTCGTTGCTATTCGCGGTCTCTTGGTGCTGATTTTATCCCGAATGACGCGAACCGGATATATCGGCTGAATACACTTGGATTTTTAGACGGTGTCAACGCGATGTATGCCCGCAAACGCCACAAAATCGTCATGCCAAAAGTTCACAAAGGGCTTGCCAAAAAAGAGACTTTTTAATTTATTCTGGTCGGTTGAAAACATGGCGCCAACCCGGCAAATACGGGTATTATTGTGTGGGTGTAATCAGTGAAATCGGTGTTAATCTGTGGCTAAAATAGTATCAGCCA
>QMVM01000094.1 GCA_003661105.1 Methanosarcinales archaeon
GGAAAAGGTATCTAAAGTCGATGGGAATTAAATGAAGAAGATTACGACCAACAAATAGTGGAAATTTTAGAGGCGTGCAGCCGTACGATGGCGGTTTTGATTTTTGGGTGGGAAACTTGGGTTACAGTGAGATAAACGTTATGATTACGAGCACAATAAGCAAAGAAGAACTCATAAAAGTAGCAGAGTCGATGGTCGCACAAAAAGCAACCACAGCTTAGCACGTACAACAGAAACAACATAGGAGGTAAAAACAAATGAAGAAACAGATGAAACAGATAGCAGCAGTCCTGCTGGTTCTTGCAGCCGTTCTTATCAGCGGGTGCACCGAGGATATGTCTGCCGAGCAGATAGCTGCAGGATGGAGGCGAAGCAGGAGAGCATAGAAGATTTTTCAGCCACGATGGTCATGACCTCATCGTTTGGCGGAGAAACCGAAACCATGCAGGCGAGGATGGTGACCATACCGCAAGATAAGAGTCGCGTCGAATACATCGAGCCAGCCGAACTTGCAGGCACGGTGATGGTCACAGATGGCAGCACGATGTGGACGTATGACCCTGCAAAGAATCAGGTGACGAAGATGAAACTCCCTGATAGGGGGGATGAACCGTTTGAGATGGATTACACCAGCATCGTAAAGGATCTTATGGATGAGAACGACATATCATACAAGGGTACCGAGAATGTCGGCGGGCGGAGCGCTTATGTGATCGAGGCAACGCCCAAGAATGAATCTAAGCGTAAATTCATCTCCAGGACGCGCGTATGGGTCGATCGCGAAAACTGGATGATGATCGGGACGGAGATGTATGATGTGGACGGCGATCCCATGGTGAAGGTTGAATACAGGGATATAACGTTTAACACCGGCGTCCCTGACAGCGAGTTCATATTCGAGGTTCCGGAAGGAGCCACGGTTGTGGAGGAATCGTTTGAGGATTTGATGCCTGAGAAGATGACGCTTGAGGAAGCGAGCGCGAACCTCACATTCGATCTGAGAACCCCGTCGTACCTGCCGGAAGGATACGAATTCGACCATGCGATGGTGACTGGTGGCGAGCGGGAGGTCGTGTCACTGCAATACATGAACGGAGATGAGCGATTGCACCTATCCGAGTGGATCAGTGATGATACGGAACAGTCCAGACTGAGGATGGGCGATCCGGAGGTTGTTAGCATCAATGGCACTGACGGAGAGTTTACGTCCATGTTCGGCATGAACATGCTTCAGTGGAGCGCAGATGGTATCAGCTATTCGCTGTCTGGCACGCTTGAGAAGGACGAGCTGGTGAACGTAGCGGAGTCGCTTGTGTGACTCCCTGTTTTTTTACCGCAACCAAATCCGCAGATGAACGGACATTCCTATGGATGCCCGAAGAAACATAAACCAGAGGAAATCACATAATATGAAAGTTGGGATGTGTATGCCCCATTTTGTTCGTTTGATGGGCATAGGGAACTCCGAGTCAGGTAGTATGGCTCAAGGTGAGTTCAAATATTGTCTGGGTGGGGCTATTGGGTGTATCCAGCATAAATACCCGTGGATCGATATGACTGTATATGGGGATGGAAGCTATAGTTCAAGCACGGGTATGTAGAACTGAAATGTGCCAAAAGCCATGACAGAAATGAAAGATGTCAGAATTAATAGCTGAGAATTTATTCTCGGCTTATTAATTATTTTGTTAAGCTTATTCTTGAGCTTCGTGTTCCCTCTTGTTGCGCCAGTACTCGCAGCAGTGTTGATAATAAGTGGTATATTCATCTACCGACATAGCACAGACATCGCCACGCGCACTATTGCCATCTCTGCTATCGCAGGCGGTGTAATCTCACATTCCGCAGGTCGCCATTTATTTTCCATAATTTCTACTGATATCGGTTTTAAATATCTGAAAAGTATTATTTTTATACGGTGGTGGCACAACCCACCCAATTTCAACAGTGGATGCTTTACATGTTTATGTAAAAAAATATGTATTTTAATAAATCGATTATCTTCAAAAACATAAAATCACAAGCAATAGCCACTATTCTCCATTTACAAAAAATATATCTTTTTGCAAAAACACGTGCGGAATGTCAGTGTAATGATCCTCTTGATGATTATCTTGGCATCGTTATTTCTTACAATATCACATTCGAGCACGAGCATCGTTGTTGAATAAAGAAATTGAAATTTCGTATCTTTTAGTGAGTGCTTGCAATGCTCTATCCAAACGTTTCTTTCTAAATTCGAATCCGATTCCATAAAAGTGTATTTGGTCGATATCAGCAACAATCATTAAATGTCGCACAGCATAACCATCCTCATGTATCTGCATCCGAATCTTGCGTGGGCGATCACCGGTGCCGGACACCATCTGGTAGAGAGCTTTGATGCGTTTAAGAGAGTGAAAGAGGAGAACCCGGAGATCAGGATCACCATCTTCGCATCGCAATCAGCAGAAGAGGTTCTGCGGATGTACGGATTGTTCGATCGACTGAATGCCATCGCGGGCGGGGATTATCTCGAAGAGGTTTTTTTGGAGAGCGAACAGGGCAGGAGTTCTCCAAAGGTTGGCAGATTTCTCTTGAATAAATATGACGCCCTCTTTGTCACGCCGGCTACCTCAAACACCGTTGCAAAGATCGTGCACGGCATAGCAGACTCGCTGCCAACTAATGCGGTTGCGCAGGCGGTAAAAGGCAACGTTCCAGTCTACATCGTGCCTGTGGACATCGAGGGCACGATCCGGTCGAAGATGCCGTATACGATCGACCGTGAGGTATGCGCCATGCACCACTGCGATATCTGCACCCCTGCGGTTGTGTGCCCCAATGGTGCTATCGATTCACAGATCGATCTCTTGAAGTGCGATGGCTGCGGCGTGTGCGTTCCTGCCTGTCCACACGGCGCAATCCGCGGCGGATATGCTGAACTCAAGGTGCGGGATGTTGATATGCGAAACACAGCAGAGCTTGCAGAGCTAGAGGGGATCGAGGTGCTCAGGAATCTGGCGGATGTGGTCTCTATCGTTTCCGGCATGTGAACGGGGTTCGGCCCGCGCGGTGCACTGGTTCTTTCGATTTCAACCGATGTGTTCGACCAACACATCAACACCGTACCATAATCCTTCATCCGCACCACCCTCGCATTGATCTCGCTAATCATGCTTCTTAAGAATTTGCTAATAACTCTTCCACCTTCTTCACATCTGTATCCCTTCCTTGACTCTTGAATAGTTCTTTTGCAGTCACAAACTCCTTCTTTGCATTTTCCGGTCTATCTGTGGTCTGGAAGACGACACCGAGATTTGTGTGAGCTTCTGCAAGATCCGGATCCATCCTTATAGCTTCTCTGTAATGTTTTATAGCTTTGTTATACTCACCTTTAAACATAGAAAAATCTCCAAATCTCTTATAATCCCTCGATATCCCAACATAATCATTCAGTCTTAGTTTGACCTCCAATACCTTATTAAAATATATTTCACTATTCCCAACGTCCTGTAACTTGAGATATGCGATTGCAAGGCTCATGTACACTTCCACCCTCTTGTAATCCTCATTCATAATCTCCAACAACCGACTATCAGACTTTATTTGCGCCTTTATCTCATTTTCACTCTCCTCTCCAAATATTTGCAGACCATAATAGATCTGCTCTTCTGCAACTGAGGACAATTCTGGTGAAACTGGTAGAAAACCTCTCTTCGCCGCCCCGTTCTCTGTAAAATCATAAGTCCTGCTCCGAAATCGCCATAAATCGGGTGCATACCTTGTTATTTCGGTTATTTCATGTTCACTACCGAATATAATGACAGGGCGCTTAATCTCATAAAAAATGTCGCGATGGAGATTCAAATATCTCAAGATCCATGGGAACTGGCTACGGACACCTTCCACAAAATAGACCATATCTTCACTGGTTTCTTCCCAGTTCGATAAGACTTCCAGCAGATTGATATTTCCATTTAACTGTATTTCGTTGACATGCAGATCATACGATTCCACAGGTTCCACAAACTCTTCCGAATTAGCTGCTATGGCGAAAATCAAACAATTTTTACCTTTCGCCAGCCTTAATTCATTCAAGAATTCCTTTAATTGCCGGGTGTACATCATACCTATACCCGTAGGAATTTACCTTCTTCAGCTATTTCACGATTTGCCATAACACTAAAGTTGTGTTGGGGGCGGATATACAAATAATTAACCGAGACGGTCACGGCTTATGAAGTTGTGGTGTTGCAGGAGATTTTACGAACGTGTTTTTTGGAATTCCGGATGGCACCGGTGTAGATCGCTTTGCCCCAAGCAATCGCGAATGCGGTGAATGTCAAAACACCAGAACAATTCGGTGACACCCAACCTCAGAAGATTTTATACGATATCAGGTCGAACATCCGATCGGATGCTCGATTTATACCACCTCCTGTTCGCAGAATTCGGACCCCAGTACTGGTGGCCCGCGGAAACCGAGTTCGAGGTGATCGTGGGCGCGCTGCTGACCCAGCAGACCCGGTGGGAGAGTGTAGAACAGGCAATCAAGAACCTGAAGGATATGTCGCTGCTGACGCCATCTGCTCTTGCAGACGCGGATCAGGGCACAATCGAGGAGTGTATCCGGTGTACTGGATTTTACAGGCAGAAGGCAGAGCGGTTGCAGTTGTTATCGCAGTATTTCGATCATAACGGGGTAACCCGGATCCTCAAACTACCGGTCGATGAACTTAGAAGGGAACTTCTCTCATTAAAAGGGGTCGGACCTGAGACTGCCGACAGCATCATCCTGTATGCTGCACACAAGCCAATCTTTGTGATCGATGCGTACACAAAAAGAATCTGCGAGTGCATCGGAGTTACAGGCGGATACGAGACGCTGCAAAGGCACTTTGAAGACTCGCTACCACGGGACGCACATATCTACCAGGAGTTTCATGCGCTGATCGTTCTGTACGGAAAACAGTACTGCACACGGAAGCGGTGTGACGAGTGTATCATCGCGAGAGTATAGCGGTACGCCCGCGTACATCCTCGACATTAAATCCGGTTCTCGATGCAACCTCGCTGGCAGTCTCGGTTGCGTTTGCCGGAGCATTTCGAAGGACCCTTATCTTGATCTCACTCTTCCCCTTCATCTGCTCCTTGATCTCGCTTACGACTTGATCCGTAACTCCACTTTTCCCGATGTTGACGAGGGGTTTCATGGTATTGGTTTCACGCCTCTATTCATATCAGTTTCCCAATCTTCTCTGTGGCTTTCACCATCTCGACGAGAACCAGTCCGAGTCCTGCTTCCGGTGCCGTCATCACCACAAGGAGCGCCTTTGGACCTGCACCCATGCATATCAACTTCCCGTCGTCGGATTCCACGATCACACGGTTCGGGATGCCTTTGTTAAGTTCGGTTGTCGCGGTCTCTGCCGCACCGAGCATCGTTGCTGACATCGCAACAAACGTTTCCGGATCTCCCATGTTGTGCATATCCGCATTCATGAGCAAACCGTCTCTCGTTGCCACAGCGCTTGCCTCAACATCGCCAATCTTCCCGAGATCGGCGAGTACTTTCCCAAGCATCTCTGATGTCGATGATGCCGGCATTTTACCCCATCTCCATAACCATATCTATCAATGTCTCGAACGCCTCGAATACGCCTTTTCCGGTGGCTGCGACCGCTGGCATGACCAAAACAGTCTCTGGCATATCGAGCTTGCCCATGATATTTTCCGGCGTAAGCGCACCATCGCAGTCCTGCTTGTTTGCGACGATCACAACCGGCAGCCCAAACGACCTGGTGATCTCGAGCATCTGTTTGCCGCGTTCGAAGTCCTTGGCTCTGGTCGAGTCCAGAACAAGGAAGACTCCCATCGCCTCTCCGCCGAGCAGTTTTATGATCGGATCGAACCGCTCCTGACCCGGAGTTCCGAAGATATCGGCGGCGAATCCTTTGTGATCCACATGTCCGTGATCGAGTGCTATGGTTGTGCCGAGCCGGTCCACAGATACTGCCTTGTTCGAGAGCGCATGTACGAACGTGGATTTGCCCGCGTCAAACGGTCCTGTGACCAGAATCTTGGGGATGTACACACGTACACCGCCCGGCTTTAGAGTCTTGAACAATATATATTTCCGGACTGCATCGGTCCAGTTCGCTTTCAACACTCCAAAATACTGCCCAAAAATAACGGTTCCGGTAATCCCACCAACGGAAATGGTAGAATCAAAAATATCTTCTTTTATGGCTAACAACGTATCATCGGAATATGGCCACGCCGTAAAATTGTAAACCATCGCATGGTCATAGAGCATCGCATACTGGTTCCACTCCTCAATGGCATCGAGTGTTTCCGACTCCCCGCATAAGTCCATGATCGTCGAGAGCGATTCGAACACGATAACGCCAGGTTCGCGCAGGTCTTCCATCGCATTCTTGATGCACTGTGTCAGACTCCTGACATCTTCGGGATCAGCCACGACATACCGTTCATGCGAATCAGCTCCGATCAATCCGGAGAACGCGTCGATGATAGTGAATCGATCCCCGTACTCATCAGCATCCCATCCGAACTCGCTGAACTGTTCTCTGATCCTGTGCGGCTCGGTACTCGATGCGACATAAACACCACTTATTCCGTTTGACATGGCATGACACAGGCTTTGCATCCCGAATACGACACCCTCAACTCCGGGACATGTATAATACACAAGCGTTTTCCCTATGGGAACTCCACCATGTAAGTAATCGTCCAGTTTCGGTATTCCAGTCTCTACCATCTACGCTACCCCTGCAGCACTATATTCGCGCCATCGATCTCATAGTCAAACCACGGCGTTGGTTTTGGCGTAAACCCGACAGCCCGTATCTGATAGCCCTCCTCGCCCTCCCTGATCTCGATCATGCCATCGAACAACTGTTTCAGCGTCACAATAGTTTTCTCATCATGCATCCCCTCCTCGATTACGTATATACCAAGCGCATTTGCTGCTTTCATACGACCGGTGAAGACATGCAGGAACCGAAACACGGTCTGGAGGTTGGAATACATCAGGATCGTAGATAGTGAATTGATGCACAGCCTCGTCTCCCGCAATTGCATCTCCATCCAGAAGTGCTCAAGGAACTGGCTGATCTTGACACCGATGCCTGTGAGGTCGACCGGACTTGATGCCATCTTGATATTATCGGTATCGTGCGCTCCAAATCCAAGAGTACGCGTGACACAGTCCACAATTCCGATACGGTCCATCGGGACATCAGGATCACAATGTTCGAACCACTCGAGCACGTTGTCTCCGGGCTCGCGCGTTGAAACAATCACGGCAGCATTGGCATCGAGTAACCCCTGGTATACGATGACATTCGCGATATCGTCCTTCCCGCTGATAGGAGGTCCGATCATCATGATATTTGTACCGCTCTTTATATCTCCGATCAATTCGTCCAGTCTGGAAATCCCGAGCTTGTATGTCATATTAAACTGCACCCGATTCTTAGCTTGCTCAATTCCTTGTATGTATAGGTATAAAAATACATCTGTGTACGGGAGTTGTAAAGTTGCACGGATGTTGACAGAGTTTCAATCAGAATTTTAACCA
>QMVM01000095.1 GCA_003661105.1 Methanosarcinales archaeon
GTCTGTTACCAGACTGGGTGCGGGGTTCAGTTCTGAGGTGGTGGCTAGCCTTTCCTCAGGCTGGATTTTCACCAGCTGGCGAGTATGAATTTATCTCGGCACTCCAGTGAAATCGGTGTTAATTTGTGGCTAGAATAGTATCAGCCACAGATTAACGCAGATGGACACAGATTAGCGGTGTAAATCACTTTTCAGATCGATAGTACTCCATTAGGGCAGTTGTGGTTGCGTAATACAATCCGACGTTCCCAGAAAATAATAAGAAGACTCTTGAGCCACCCCCGGAGACTTGACCGCCACTGGCAGACGAACCCTTAAGAATATAACCGACAATATATTCACATATTCACCACGCGGAGGGTTTTCTATCAAACAGGAGATATGGATCGAGAAGTACCGGCCAAAGATGCTGGCGGATGTGGTAGGGCAGGATAACGCAATCGGTCGGTTGGTTTCGTACGTGCACACAAGGAATCTACCGCACCTCATGTTCACAGGTCCGCCCGGGGTCGGCAAGACCGCATCAGCAGTATCCATAGCAAGGGAGCTATTCGGAGATACATGGCACTCCAATTTCACTGAATTAAATGCAAGCGACGAGCGCGGCATCGATGTGGTGCGCCACAAGATCAAGAACTTTGCACGAACATCGCCTGTCGGGGACGCCGAATTCAAAATCATCTTTTTAGACGAGGCAGATGCCCTGACCGGCGATGCCCAGTCCGCGCTTCGCAGAACGATGGAGCGGTATACTAGAACATGCCGGTTCATTCTGTCATGCAATTATTCATCGAGAATTATAGAGCCAATTCAATCGAGATGTGCGGTCTACCGGTTCGGTCCGATCACGGACGAGGCGGTCGTGAAAAGGGTCAAGTACATCGCTGACTGCGAACACCTCGATATCACGGACGACGGAATCGATGCAGTCAAATACGTGGCACGTGGTGACATGCGCAAGGCGATTAATGCGTTGCAGGCTGCCGCAATGCTCGGCACAGCGATCGATCGCGATAGCATATACCAGATAACAGCGACCGCGCGCCCTGAGGAGATTGAAAAGCTCATCCTTGATGCATACAACGGGGATTTTGCAGAATCCCGCAAAAAATTGGACGATTTGTTAACCAGACAGGGACTGTCCGGAGAAGACGTAGTCGGGCAGATATACCGGGCAATGTTCGATGTCGGAGAGATCCCTGATCGCAAAAAGGTTGAATTGATAGATAAAATTGGAGAAATTGATTTCAGAATCACAGAAGGTGCGAACGAGCGAATACAACTTGATGCGCTCCTTGCACGGTTTGTGCTATCTGGAGGAACTTACAATGACTGATAAAGTACCTACTGGAGTGCCGGGATTTGATGAACTGTGTGATGGCGGGCTGGTGAGGGACCGGACATATCTGCTCTCAGGAACATCCGGTACCGGAAAAACAAACTTTGCGTTCCAGTTCCTGCACAACGGAGCCACGCAGTACAACGAACCTGGCATCTTTATTGCAACCGAGGAACGCCCCGAGTACCTGCGGGAGAATCTGTCGAGATTCGGATGGGATATGCAGTCGCTTGAGGACGAGGGGAAACTTGCGATCATCGATGCGTGTTCCACAAAGATCGGGATCCCGTCGCAGGAACGATACGTGGATGTGCGCCCATTCGATATGCGTGCGCTCCTCGACCAGGTCATCACGATACAGGATGAGATCGGCGCGAAACGCGCGGTGATCGATTCGAGCACGTCCATCGGATTTAATCTTCAGGACCCTGCACGGATCAGGATAGAACTGCTCAAACTGAGTACAACCCTCGAGATTCTCGGTCTGACATCGCTTATGACCTGCGAGATCGTTGATGACGACCTGTACAGCAGATTCGGTGTCGAGAATTTCGTGACCGACGGTACGATCCTGCTGTACAATAAGCGGGAGGATAACACGCGTGTCCGCAGCATGGAGATATTCAAGATGCGCGGATCAGATCACAAGAAAGGCATCTATCCGTATGAGATCACATCAGATGGAATAGTCATCTATCCGCGCGAAGAGGTCTACTGAGGCATACCGGGAAATGGGAGATGCGCCTCCACAACCTCTTTCACCTCGACCCGTCGGAACCGATATTCCTCGCCGAAAATAGTTTCAGCGATCAGAGAGAAGCGTTACTCACAGAGAACTACCTTAACGAATTCGAGAACATCGGCGGCAATGCCGCTACCCGTAAGGGTGTGGATGGAGTGTTATGGCTGACCGAGCACGGAATTCCGATCGCTATCGCAGTTTACGTGCATTCGCAAGGCATCGAACACTGGCTCGTGCTCACGAACGTGGTTTCGAAGGATGAGCGGTTTTCAGAAAGAGTGTCTGGTATCTTCGGAAGCGGCAGCGAAGAGATTGAAACAGATGCGCCTGATATACGCAGTGCACTGATCGAATATTATTCCATCTTCCTTGTGAACCAGTGGCTATGCGAATCGTGCGCACGCGAAGATATGCCGTACCTTGATCTCGGCGTCTTTGCAGGGGTGCGTGAAATGATCCACAATAGGTTGGGGGACGAATCACTGGAAAATGGCGCGGACTGTAGACCCGAGGAACGGAGCGAGCAACTATCGCACCTTCTCCGCGAGATCAGGGACAAGATCGCGCTTGACCTATCCGGCGCAGACGCACTCGAGATATGCTGTGGAGATGGTAGCGCCACTGCTGCGCTACGCGATCTCGGATGCGACCCGATCTGCATCGACTATGACAAATGCGACATCTGCGACGGGCTTAAGAGCGGGCAACTCCGCGATGAGCGGTCGATCGTTCTTGATGCCACAGAACTGTCATTGTTCTTTGATCGGGAGTTTGACTGCGTGGCAGGGTTCATGGTAGGTCCGATCCAGCCATTCAACGAGGATATGTGGGCATCGATCCTGCGCGAGTCTGTCAAGGTAGTACGGACTGGCGGGATACTAATCTTTACGTTTCATAGTGGTGAAGAACTTGGATTCGCTTACAAGGTACTCGAGGGTTGCGGGGTTTTTGGGGAGGCGTTTGAGAATCCCCCTGACACGGAATCACCAGCAGGACGGGCGATTACCGGCTATGACCGGTGGGTGTATGCCGGCAGGTGGGACGGTCATTCACCGCCAGCTTTATAGCAGATTCTTGGAATATATGATCACGATGCCAGTAATAGAAGTAAGCAACGAGACCCTGCGTCAGCTCGACCATCTACGCATCCGGATGCAGGTATCCAGTTACGACGAGGTGATCAGGCATCTTACCGGGATGGAATATGTAAGACCGGTATACATCAAGGATCCGGCGCCAGAGCAGAAACGTCCGGATGATGGGATCGGGATATATAAAGTAGAGTGAGTACGGAGTGGCAGGGGGCAACGACACTGTTAAATACAGACAGTACGATGATTTCATTATTACACTGTCGAACAGTGCAATCATTGGAGGCATATTATGAAACTACTGGTTAGCCCGATCAACCCGACCGAGGCAAAGGCTGCACTTTACGGCGGTGCTGATATTGTCGATGTTAAGAATCCGAAAGAAGGCTCACTTGGTGCGAATTTCCCGTGGGTGATCCGCGCGGTCATTGAGGCGATAGAATCCAAAAAGCCGGTCAGCGCAACGATTGGCGATTTTAATTTCAAACCGGGTACGGCATCGCTTGCTGCACTTGGTGCTGCCACGTCCGGCGCTGATTATATCAAGATTGGATTATATGACATCCAGACCACAGATCAGGCAGAAGAACTGTTGTCAAATGTTGTGCAGTCGATAAAAGGATACGATCCAAACAAATTTGCGGTAGCAGCCGCGTATGCAGATTATAGGCGTATTAATTCCATTTCACCACTGTTGCTTCCCGAGGTTGGCGCGAAGGTCGGTGCCGATGTGGTGATGATCGATACCGGCATCAAGGACGGCAAGTCACTCTTCGAGTTTATGGGCGAGGAAGAGTTGACCCGGTTTGTGGACGATGCACGCGATCTCGGTCTGACTACGGCACTTGCCGGAACGATCAAGTTTGAGGATCTGGACGTACTAAGGCGGATCAATCCTGACATCCTTGGGATCCGCGGAGTGGTCTGTGGTGGCGATCGAAACGATGAGATCAAGCAGGAACTGGTCGAGGAATTCAAGTCAAAGATGTGATCTGGTCTGGAGTGGTGGTTTCGTAACCGTGATAAAGGACTGGTATGAGTGACCGGGTGTGCATATAGCCACTCTGCAAACTCCTGTCTTGTAATCAAACCGATCCCCGCATAACTTATGACTACTATCGTGATGAGTAAGGTATTTATAATATTGCGGTGTGTGGTGAGTATTACGCTGGACGCGGTTGTTATGAAAAGACATGCTTCTGTAATCGAGTCTCATACTGGTTTGTAGATGATGATGCTGAGCGCGGGCGCGCTCGCGATGCTGCGTGCATGCGCTGGTACCGCGGCGGGCGCGACGTGGATTGTGGATGATTCCGGAGGCGCGGGCGTGGACTATATGACGATACATGCGGCGGTGGATGCTGCGGGCGAGAGTGATACGATTGAGGTGCGGAGCGGGACGGATGCCCGAGACTGTGGCTGTGAACAAGCAACTCACGCTGATCGGCGAGGGCGCGGATGTGGTGACGGTGTGGGCGGCATCGGCAGGGGATCATGTCTGTAGGGTGACCGCGGATTATGTGAACATCCGCGGGTTCACGGTGACTGGAGCAACTCACTACCAGTCTGGGATTTATCTCATCGATGCGGATCAGTGCAACATTTCTGATAACACCGCATCAGACAATCACTACTACGGCATCTCCCTGCTCTATTCGAGCTACAACACGCTCACGAGTAACACCGTTTCGAACAACGATTATAGCATCCTTCTGGCTTCGAGCAATAACACCCCCTACCACAACAATCACACCAACAACACATACGACAACGCCTATGACTATGATATCAACCAGTGGGACTCCGGGTTCGTTGGTAACTACTGGAGCGATTATAGGGAAAAATATCCTGATGCAGTAGAAATAGGTGGCAACGGAATCCGGAACATTCCGTAGGACATTCCCCGCGGCGAAAGCGCCGACCGCTTCCCGCTCATGCATCCGTGGATTGTCATTACGCTGCAGAAAGGCGACCTTGACGGCGACAACCAGATCACTCCCGCAGACTCAGTGATCGCACTTGCAATCGCAGTCGGCAGATGCCCGTGCGAGCCCGCGACGCTCACCGCCGCGGATGTTAGTGGCGGCGGGGCCTGTAACATCTCTCGACGCGCTCATTATCCTGCAGGCGGCAGCCGGGCGAATCGAGTTATAAGCTATCCACGGTTCACAGCATCCGGGCATCCCAGCTAAAACCCGTGCACAATATACGGTCCAAAGATCATGAACACAAATGAAACAAGGATTAGTACCGCAAATGCTACTGCGATGCTTTTTGACAACTGTTCTGCGTTGTGGTCGCTTATCACCCGCCCAAATAGCGAGTGGATAATGTCCTTGAATACGTGCCCCCCGTCCATCGGGATCGCTGGCAGGCAGTTGAATAGTCCGGCATAGAAGTTGATCCAGCCGATCCAGAGCAGCGCACTTGCGATCCAGAAGACGAGGACGCCATAACCCGCGGCCCATCCAACAGGTTCATAAAACTGCATGGAGTTGTCAAATCCGCCAAATCTGCCGCCATCTAATTCTATCAGCGGCATCGCAAAGATGAAGAGCCAGCCCTCGATCCTGTGCATCAAACTCGGGATGCTCTTAAATATATGCAATCTACCCGATGCCGGATATTCTCCGATGGTCATGCCAGCGAATTTGATCCGTGTGGTGGAGCCCACCCCCAAATATCCGCAACTGCGGTCCGGCGAAGAACCAAGTTCTACCATGGTTGAGTTATTCTCTGCAAAGAAGACCTCGACCGTCTGACCCGGCACGGTTGTATTCAGAAACGCAATGAAATCAGTTGTGTTATCGATTTCGGTATCGTTGATCCGCGCGATGGTCATGCCTTTCGTAAGATTCGCCCGCGATGCCGCAGAATCTAACATAACCTCCTCGACCGTGACCCATGTTTGCAGGGTGGCACCATCCCCTGCAAGCGTAAATACATCGCGCTTGTCTGCCCCCTTTGTATGCACCGTCATCGGTATGTCTTCCCTTGTAACTATGGTGGCATAGAAGTCGTGTGTAGTCTTTATTGTAATATTGTCTACCTGTGTGATCACCCTATCCTCCTTTATTCCAGCTTGCGCTGCAACGGAGTTTTCATCGACCGATACGACCATAACATCGCTGACCGGAGCTATCCCTCCGAGGACTGGACCAAAGAATAGTGAAAATGCGATCAATGCGACAACAAAGTTTGCCATGATGCCTGCTGCAAGTATCCTCATCCGCGCTCTTCTGGACGCGCCAGTATCATTTTTTACCCTGCCACCCCCTTCCTGCTCCACCGCACTCTTGCTCCTGTCCCCGTGCCGAATTCCACCCCCGGTCTCAAGGGGTTGCCTGACCGCATAATCGTAGCCAACCCCAATGTTGGAGCCTGCGTCTGCATCCCGGGCATCTGCAGGGTCTGGCTCCTCCTTCTTCCCGAACAACTCCTCGTCATCCGGCTCTGCAAATCCCCCGATCGGAATGATCCCGAGCAGCAGCACGCCCATCGATTTGACGCTGACACCTTCTGTCCTGCAGAGAACAGCGTGTGCAAGTTCGTGTACAACCAGCGTGACCATAAGCCCGATCGCGCCCCAGACAAGTGGAATGTAATCATTTAAACCCGGGATCAAAAAGATGTTCTGCGGGGCATTATATTTGTCCGGCATAGGCATTACATTGTCATATAATGCCTGGAGCATCACGTAGTCGGTCAGGATCACTACCGTAAACATAATAAACATCCCCACAACCATCATCGGTATCCCGACGTTTCCGAAGAACCGCCAGAACCTGCGCGGGTATGCCAGCATCGTGAGCAGCTTCTGCCCGCGCATGGTGCGGACCATCAGTATGGGGCCGAATGCCGAGATGTTGTACCGCTCAAGAATTCCCTGTTTGCTTAGAAATGCGAATACAATCCAGCATACGAGTAAAATGACGAGTGCAATATTTAAATAGTTCACAGCATCATTTTGCTACCGATGCGATATTAATACTTTGTATCATCGGGGGTGGTTACTTTAGCGCGGTGTCCGGATCGGGGATCGCGATTTACAGAAATGCCTGCCAATAAAACACAGACGACTCGAATATTATCCGATATCGCGTTCACAGTTTGAGGATGTTTAATCCGATCAAGTAGTTCAAGGTCTCATATCACCCCTCACGGTGTCGGAGGTTTTGCCATGGTCAGTGAATCTTTTTATTATTTTCTGATAACGTCGGATTGTCTTACGCAACCACAACTACCCTAATGGAGAACTATCGGTCTGAAAAGTGGTTTACACCGCTAATCTGTGTCCATCTGCGTTAATCTGTGGCTGATACTATTTTAGCCACAGATTAACACCGATTTCACTGGAGTGCCGAGATAA